>CAYTAW010000159.1:0-1063 GCA_964435675.1 uncultured Bdellovibrionales bacterium | reverse complement strand
GGGGAAAGGTGACGGTATGCTGGTGGACCCATTCCGTCCAGGGATTGCATAAAAATGATTTTATCATGGCGGCAAAGACAGATGCTTCTCAAGCGTCACAAGTTGACCCGTAATCAAATACTTCTCGTGGCCAAAAATCAGCTATACCGACACACGCGCACGGGATTTCGAATCGGCTCAGCGCACTGATGTAGTCGCCTACGCCTACAAACAAAATACAGTGTCTCGACTGTTCACTACCTGATAACGTGGCACCATGTTCCTCTTTCATGACTTTTATCCGCTTTGGGCGGCAGGTCGCGTACTGCTCGGCGGCGGCAATCCGTACGATGATCAAAACATTATCAATGCTCTAATATCGGCAGGCGTCGACCTTCACCATTATCCTGGGGGGTTTCACAACCCCCCGTGGAGTATTTGGATCTTCGTACCATTCGCGCTCATCCCTTTACTATGGGCGAAATACATTTGGGTTGCGGTACAAGCCCTGCTCTTCACAGCCGCCGCGAAGACCTCGCTTCACATCCTAGACGATTGGCAACATGCCGAGCAGTTACGACGCCGAAAACTGCTGCTACTGATTGGGCTATTATCATTCTTCCCGTTCATTAAACTTTTTCTGATTGGACAATCGTCCGCGATTGTCCTTTTCGGGGTGATGCTCGGATATCGCGCACTGACGGAAAAAAAAGACTTCTCGGCCGGAGCGCTTTTTTCGCTCGCGCTTTTGAAGTTTCAACTGGTCATTCCGCTTTTTTCGATTCTCCTATTTTACAGCGCGAGGAATAAGCGCACGAACGTGATTAAGGGATTAGCAGCCGCGCTCTCGGTCCAATGCCTAGCGGGGGCAATTACGCGCCCTGCGGCATTTAACGAATACTATTCTTACATCTTCTCGCTCTTTTCAGATCGAAGCACAGCATTGCAAGCAACCCTCGGGCACCTCGCCGCGCGGATAACCGGTCAATCGGTATTTGTCGCCGCGGTCTTTATTACCTCTTCCGCCGCATTCCTTCTCTTCGCAATCAAGATTCGGGGCCGCTTCGATTACTGGTTCTTTCTT
>CAYTAW010000158.1:282-7892 GCA_964435675.1 uncultured Bdellovibrionales bacterium | reverse complement strand
ACTCCTTAAAGTTTGTAAAGCCGATACTCCTGCCCCGGGGGAGACTTGAACTCCCACATCTCGCGACACATGATCCTGAATCATGCCTGTCTACCAATTTCAGCACCGGGGCATGAAATGTCCCCCTACATTAATTTAAACAGGGGTAATGTTGCAAGTTGTTGAACCTGGGAACACTTTTATAACGCCCCGCGCGTGCGGAATCGATTATAATGGAGCTGGAGATAGAAGCTCGGTACCGCTTTATTAGGCAGCTTTTTTCTTACCTTTGCTCTTCGGTGCGACACCCTTTTTCACCGGCTTGCTGGTTGCACGTTTCTTGGGCGTTTCTTTGATTGCTTCGGCCTTGGCTGGCTTCTTCTCTTTAGAATTCTTTGCTGGAAGCGATGGCTTCGCTTTAGCTGCCTCCTTCACCTTAACCTCTTTTGCCTTAGGCTGTGCCTTCCCGGGTACAGCCTGTTGTTTCTTGGCCTCGGCCTCTACCAGTTCAACCGCGCGTTGCTTCTCCTGCAGGGCGGCCTGACGAAACTTGTTAAATTTCTCCGGTGATTTCTTCGGGGCAATCGGCTTATTCGCGCTCAGCTGTCCGCGAATCTCACCAAAGGTCAGCTTCTCCGACTCATGGCGTTCGATAATCTGGGTCAATTCGTCGCGTCGTGACGACCAGGTGGCTCCGTCAATGCTGTATAAGGTCATGTCTTTACCATTAAAACGGACCTTCTTAGTTAAGTACTTGATTTTCTTGGCATCATTCATAAAACCTTCCCGACCTTCGACGCATTTACACTCAATTGTAGGATGTAGGGCCATCCTGAGCGGATTCTGAAATCAGAAAAAAAGACCTTGCAGAAACGGTAAAACTGCTGGACTTACCACCTCAAATTTACAGCTATTTGCCGACTTGCATCCTCGATCCGATGGCATGATATTAAGGGCTACTGATTTCGGCTGTTTCAACAGAGCGCTTTCCTGCTCTCAAATAATATGACCGTTGTACGTTCGAAATCATGTATGGAGAAAGTGTACCGTATGAATGCTCTAGTAGCCCCCGTTGAAGGACATCGCAAAACTAAGATCGTAGCAACAATTGGACCGGCATCAAATTCGCCTGAGCGCCTCGAATCGCTACTGAAGGCGGGAGTCAATGTCTTCCGCCTCAACTTCTCACACGGATCACATGAGGACCACCTCTCGACGCTCAACAAGATTCGCGATGCGTCAAAGAAGACGGGCATTCCTGTCGGCGTACTGCAGGATCTGAGCGGACCAAAAATCCGCATTTCGGAATGTGAGGAGGGATTACCTCCCCTCGCCGATGGCGGCACACTTTCGATTAAGAGATCCGACGGCAAGAAATCGAACAATCAACTGATCCAAGTTGAAGGCCTCGATCCAGCATCCTTCGTCAAAGTCGGTCAAAGCATCCTCATGGCGGACGGAATGATAGTCATGAACGCCGTGGCGATCGAAGGCGATTGCGTAAAATGCCGCATTATACGCGGCGCAAAGCTGCGCTCGCGAATTGGCATCGCGTTTCCAGAAAGCTTGCTCAATCTTCCCGCAGCAACCGACAAGGATTTGATCGATTTGAAATGGGGCATCGAAAATAAAGTCGATTTCGTTGCCATTTCGTTCGTGCAAAATGCCGCCGACCTCACCCGTCTGAACGATGAAATCAAGCGGCTCGGCGGAAATGTCGCAGTCATATCGAAAATCGAGCGAAACCTGGCAATTGAAAATCTCGAGGAGATCTTGGCGCTCAGCGATGGGATCATGGTGGCGCGTGGCGACCTCGGCCTCGAATTGCCGCTAGAAAAACTTCCCCGCGTACAGAAGATGTTAATTGAGCGCGCAAACTCAATGGGTATGCCGGTAATTGTCGCAACACAAATGTTGCATTCGATGGTCAACTCGATCCGTCCGACGCGCGCAGAAGTCAGTGACACGGCAATTGCGGTGATGAGCGGTGCAGATGCTGTGATGCTTTCAGAAGAAACGGCAATCGGAAATTTTCCAGTCGAAAGTGTCGAGTATCTGCACAAAATTTCACTCGAGGCGGAAAAAAGTTTCGCCTTCGAAGAATACAAGCTCCGTTTGCGCGATGTCGACAAGCTGAAGGTTTCAGACGCAGTGGCATATGCCGCGTGCGCGGCGGCGGTAAAGATCAACGCATCGGCGGTAATCGCCTGCACGGAAACCGGAACGAGCGCCCGTTTAATTGCAAAATATCGTCCTCAGCAACCGCTATTCGGTGTAACGCGCAGCGAATCGACAATTCGGCGTATGTGTCTCTATTGGGGCGTCACGCCGGTACCGGTTCATGTTGCCGGAACCCACTCGGAAGAACTTGCGGTAGCGTTGCAGCACGTGCGCAACACAGCCAAGCTTGAACGCGGCACATTGGCGGTCATCACTGGAGGTTTAGCGGTGGGAACGCCTGGTTCGACGAGCGTTCTCGAAGTATGCGAAATGAAGGATTAGGAGTATTGCCATGAATAACACTGCGGAACTGATCAGCGAGAATGAAGCGGCTAAAATTGCGCGGGTCAGCACCAGCACGCTCGCCCGTTTCGCCGAGGCCGGTTACTTTCAGGTCGAAGTGCAAGGACCAGAGCGCTTGTATTCAAAGCGCGCCCTCTCGTCGGTATTCGGCGTTTCGTTTCCGGATTCATCCGGCACCGCTCAGCGCGAGAACGTAATTCCCTTCCCGCAGCAAAACATACCGGTGCCAGAGACGCAGCAAACACCAGTCGAGAAATCCCTTGCGACACCGGCCGCAGAAACAACACTCGCTTCGCCTGAACTTGTAGAAACGCCCGTTCCGGCGGCCGCAATTGATCCGATGTGGGGAACCACCCTAGAGGAGCGCAAAAACGAACAGCGTCAAGCCGATATGCAGAGCGCCCACTTTCGGCAAATTATCGAGATGCACGCCGACATACTTTCTCGGCAGGAGCGCGAGATAGAAGGATTAAAGACCGAGCGCGAATGGCTGCGCCGGCGTATTGAAAAATTAGAGGAGAAAGCCGAGCGAGATCAGGTGCTCCTGCTTTCTGAAGCACAGACGGTCAAGCAGCTGATTCAAATGCAGGCACAGAGAAAATCGACCATGAGAATAGCGCTCGAGTGGTTCGGAATTATTCCGGGCGAGAATCGCAAGCCGGTCAATTCACTGGAGTATCAAGCGTCCCCTCATCAAGGCACGGCGAACACGCCGTCTGCGGAGTCTCAAGACGCGAAAGATACCGTCTCTTCAGCTCACTAACACTGATTAGCTTCATTTGATCTTCGTCCCAGAAGGCGAGACCAAAGGTTTTTAAGAAACTACCGACCGTCTCACGCTTTACCATGTCGAAACAGGGGTGTGATTCATGACACTCAGCTAAATGATAATTAGGAATCTTAGGCGCCAAATGGTGCACGTGGTGATAACCGATATTTCCCGAGCACCAGTGCAGAAATTTAGGCAGGTCGAAAAAGGAGCTGCCGAGGAGTGCGGCGCGGAAGTAATTCCACTCCTTTCCACTCTCAAAATAAGTCTCCTCGAACTGGTGCTGGACATAGAAAAGAATCGTGCCGAACAACCCCGAAAAAAATATCACCGGCAGCAGAACGCCAGCGGAGGGTGCCCAGCCGAGAAAATAGATGATGACTCCTAGCGAAAGAACAGTAAGCACATTTGAAATATACAAACCGATGCGCACGTCCCGCGGCGTGCGTTCAGGGTCGTACGCAAAGCGATTCATGATGAAAAAGAGCACAAACGGGCCGAAAATGAAAAGCGTAACCGGGTTGCGTGCTAAACGGTACTTAAAGCGCCCCCACGAAGAGAGGTTCAAATACTCTTTTACAGTGACCAGAAAAACGTCGCCATCACCCCGTCCTTCCAGCTTCCCGTTATTAGCGTGATGCATTGCGTGCTGATGGCGCCAATACGTATAGGGGAAGAAGGTGAACAAGCTGCAAATCCAGCCGACGGCGGTATTCGCCTGGCGGCTTTTGAAAAAAGAGCCGTGGCCGCAATCATGCTGGATAATGAAGGTGCGGATAACGAAGATTGCGGCGGGAATCGATAGGAGAAAAGTTAGGAGATAGGAGTACGAATAGGTATAAAACATCAATGCTAAAAGACCAATCAACGGTAGAAGCGACGTGCAGATTTGGGAGATGCTGGACAGCACGTTAGGGGTTTGATACCCCTGCAGGTGCGCCATGAGCTGCGGCACAGCGCTATCAATCGAGGCATAGAGCTCTGCCGTACGGGCGTTTACTTTGTTTTTTGACATACGAACCAGACAACCAAACAGCGCCGACAACCCAGTAGAATTAACCAGAGCGAGCGTATCAGCACGCTCTCAACCTGCCCTAACTCTCGCGGTATTGCAATCGCCGATCTGGTAAAATAAAGCCTATTCAGCCTGAATTGCAGGGGCAACCGGTGCCGGAGCGGCCGGAGCATCGGCCTGCACTTCTACACGGCGGTTAACTGCGCGCGCCCAATCAGTGTCCTCACTGTAAATTGGCTGTGTTTCACCGAATGTTACCGTCGAAAGCCGGTCTGCGCCAACGCCAAGGGCTATCAGTTCTTGACGAACTGACTCGGCGCGATCAAGACCCAGCTTCTCGTTATACTTCTCAGTGCCTTTATAATCGGTATGGCCCTGAAGAACCACCTTTAGATTAGGCGTGTCGCCCAACATCTGTGCGATTTGCTGAACGCGGCCACGACCCAGCTGATTAAGCGTACGCTTATTGAAGTCAAAGTTTACATTCGGAAAATAGACCTGACGGGTAGAAGACGTGTCTAATGCCGCAGTATCGTCTTCAGAGCCCTGGTTATTCGAGTAATTAAAGGGCTGTACCGAACGGCAATCCGGCACACTGTCATCAGCCGAGAAACATTCCGGCTGACGGTAATCGTACGGCTCACGGTAGCCCATGACGCTGCGAGTAACTTCCGTCGAGGACGCAAAATAGCTTAAAGGGCGAAAAATACCTTCACGAAGCACCCAGCCAATCGGATGAACGATATATGCAAGAACGCGCAGCGGATGCGACTCGCTTTCACGGTAGCGCGGCGCTGTATGATAGGTCTCGATACCATTATCGGCGGGCAGAACGTCCTGCGCATACGCGGCAGACGAGGTTACCGCGATAGAAACCGCAATCATGAATGTCAGGAGCGAAAATATTACCGTGCGCATGATATTAACCCGCAAAAAAATAAAGAGAACTATCCACCCTTAATCGTCTACTAGCCCTTAACCGAATACCACCGTGGAAGGACCACTATAGCAGACATTCGACCCCACTGCATTAGATTCACCCGATTCTCGAGCGTAGCAGAATAATCGGGTACCCCCTGAAAAAACTTAAAAAGATAAGCATTTCAACAGATAGAGGGAAGGAGATCGGTACTTTTGCCGATTGCTTGAAAATGCGGCCAAGTCGCTAAGCCCTTTAACGCGTTTAGATATTTATGAGCAGTCGCGCTGTCAAAGACGAATTCAGCTAAACTGTATTCTATTGGCCTTTAGATAAAACAGGTTTTTGATCGCCGAGCAAGCGGACCAAAATGTCGGAGAGCGCCTGTATGTCGAAGGGCTTTGCCAGGTAGTGATCCGCCTTTACATGGTAATGATTTTCAGTGAAGTTTTGAATATCACTGCCTGCCGAAAGAATGACCACCGGCAGCGCTGAGAAATCGGGAGTATGGCGAATAACCTGCAAGAGCTCGGCGCCATTCATCTCGGGCATCTGCATATCAATGAAAAGCAGATCTGGCTTTTGATAAAAGAGCCTATCAATACAAGCTTTTGCGCTCTCTAACGCGCTTACCTGATAGCCGCACGCTTCGAGATAATCAGTGACTAATATCCGTATAATCGGATCATCATCAACGACGAAAATAGTCTTGCTCATAGTTTGCCCTATCGACGGATAGGGAGATCTACTAAAGGCTGGCACTTGCCGCGCCTACCGCTGATATCCCGCACATTGTAGAGTGCTCTCATGACCTCAAGACGAAAGATGCTCAAAGGCCTACTTGCGCTCAGCGGTTGCGCCATTCTCGACGGCTGCGAACTGCCACGCCAAAAACCGCCACCACCTCGAAAAGTTCAATTGGGCCCAATCTCGAAATTTTCCGCTCCGGCCACCTACCTTATGATCGAACGACTGCTGATCAGACGAGATCGAAATGGGTATAGCGCCATGAGTCTCGTATGCACTCATCAAACTTGCCTCGTGGCGGCGGCCGTTGATGGAGAGCATGAATTACTCTGCCCCTGCCACGGTTCGCGCTTTAGCGGCACGGGAAAAGTTATTCAGGGACCCGCTCGACGAGATCTCCCCTATTACGAACTATCAGTGGATGAGCAGCAAAATCTCTCGGTATTTATCGGAAAGGAAGTTACTGCTGAGTGGAGGCTTCACGACGTCGCACCCGCGTGATCTTGGCCGCCTTCCCGTCGCTCGTTAACTCAGCGACGATACCGCAAATGACACCGTCACCTTGTCCAATCTTGTATGCATGGGGCATTCCGGTGCGAAAACGTTTTAACGCAACCTCGGCATCCATACCAATCACTCCGCCGTCAGGACCTGTCATGCCAAGATCGCTAATAAAGGCCGTACCGCCAGGAAGAATCGTCTCATCGGCGGTTTGAACATGCGTGTGCGTACCAAATAACAGTGAAACACGACCATCGAGGAGTCTTCCAAGCGCATACTTCTCAGAAGTCGCTTCGGCATGCATATCGCCGATACGGATCGCGCAGTCCTTCAGGTGGTAATCAACGATCTCTTCGGCCGCGTCAAAAGGACAATTGACCAACTGACTCATAAACACCCGGCCAATCAGATTAAATATGCCGATCTTAATGCCCTTTCGGGTCACCGAGGTAAATCCACGCCCCGGCGCTCCCGCCGGATAATTGGCTGGACGAACTAAGCGCTGATCGCTGTCGAGCAGCGAATGCAGATCTTTCTTCTGCCACGTGTGATCGCCGAGCGTGATAATATCAACACCCGCCTCGAATATCTCACGCGCCGTTCCCGGGTCGAGGCCCGTGCCGCCAGCCGCGTTCTCGCCATTGGCTATCACGAGATCTACGTTGTGCTCCTCGCGAAGGGCGGGAAGTCCGCGCGTCAATGCGCCGCGCCCAGGACGCCCAACCACATCACCCAAGCAGAGCACGGTCACAGAATTCTGAGTGCCGCTGCTCATCACTCCCCCTCGACCGAAACACAATTGAAAAATTCTTCTTCGCAACAAACCCAATTCATTACAATGTCATAGGAATCAGTGGGGACCTCCGGTTGCAACTGAAGCGAGAAACAAACTCCTATTTTAATCGCCTCATTCATGCCGGGCCGAGAAAGAAAGCGATCGTAGCATCCCTTACCCCGTCCAAGCCGGTTTCCACGCCGATCGAATGCCATTCCAGGCACGAGGACGACCGTACTCGGTGCGAATTCCGGAAGATAAATGGCACCGCTCTCCGCGGATGGTTCCGGTACTCCGAAAACACCCGGCTGCGTATTCTCGAGCCAATCATCGCCTATTGATACAAAAGTCATTGAATTATCTTCAAGAGTACGTGGGAGAT
>CAYTAW010000158.1:0-272 GCA_964435675.1 uncultured Bdellovibrionales bacterium | reverse complement strand
CTCGAGTCCCTGTTCTATAAAACGCGACAGATCGACTTCACCCGTAAAAAAGGAGGACCACGCCAACACGTGCTCAATCTCAACCGGAAGCTGCTCGATTAACGTGGATAAACGCCCGGAGATTTCGCCGCTAGCAGCGCTCACCCAACGCAGGTCGAAATTCGCCAGCACGCGCTTCATTTCAGAGCGCATCTCTCTTTTTCGCTTTCCGCCCAAGAAATTCCCCCTCTCGCCTCAAATTCGCGCCTTATCATATGGCCGAATTCCCTATT
>CAYTAW010000157.1:933-7895 GCA_964435675.1 uncultured Bdellovibrionales bacterium | reverse complement strand
GACGGCGGCTGCGCGAATCTTTCACTTACCGCAGAAGATGTTCGAACCGTTGTTCAGCAGGCAGTAGCCGGCGTGCAGGCGCTTGGCACTGCCGGTACAATTGCGGTAGTCGATCGTGTCGGCAATGTGCTCGCGGTCTACCGAATGGAGGGGGCCCCAGCGACGACGACATTTAACGGACAAATCGGCGCTCAAGGAGGATTGGAGGGATTTGTAATCTCCGCTGCGCTCGCCGCTATTTCGAAGGCCGGAACCGGCGCCTATTTGAGCAGTCAGGGAAACGCGTTTTCAACGCGCACGGCGAGTCAGATCGTTCAGGAGCATTTTGATCCGGGCGAGAGAAATGCCCCGGGCGGCCCGCTTTTCGGTGTACAATTTTCTCAACTCATTTGCAGCGACATCGCTGTACTCAGTACTTCGTCGAGCGCAGGACCGCACCCGCTCCCGGTTGGTCTCTCGGCTGATCCGGGCGGATTTCCCTTGTACCGCCAGGGCGATTTGATCGGGGGCGTCGGCATCGAATTCGACGGATTGTATACGCTCGATCGCAACATCCGCGATAGAGACGATCTCCCCGAAGAGCGCGCCGCGTTGACGGCTACTATCGGCTTTGAAACTCCCTCGGACCGCACTGCCGACCGTATGTATGTCGCTGGCCGTGCGCTCAGGTTCTCTGACCTGAATTACTCGGATCTCGATCCTCTTCCGGCCGAGATGCCGCCGTTAAACGACGCAAACTTTATCGCTGTGGCAGGATTTACCAGTGGCGGCGTTCGTGGCGGAGTTCCATTCGGCGAGGCAGCGTCTGGTATCGCGCGTAGCGCGCGGGCTGGTGTTGCTACTGGTGTACTCGTCAATGCCGCGGGTGGTAACCGGTTTCCTACACGTGGCGGCAGCTCCCTCAATGGCGCAGAACTTTCATCTCAGGATGTTGACGCAATTCTCGATTCAGCGATCTTTACCGCGTCCCGCATGCGCGCCGCGATCCGGCGTCCGCTCGACACTGCGGTACGAGTTTCGATCTGGGTAGTAGATCATTTAGGCACTCCGCTTGGTTTCGTCCGTTCCCAAGATGCGCCGGTATTTGGCGTCGACGTCGCGTTGCAAAAAGCGCGCGCCGCGGCATTTTTTAGTTCGGCCGATGCGGCGGCAGTGCTGACGAATTCTGGACTTGGCGGGTATGTGGCGGCAGCGCGCGGCGTGCTTGGTCCCGATGCGCTTACAAACGGTAAGGCGACTACCGCTCGTGCCGTGGGTAATATGGCGCGGCCGTTCTTTGCCGATGGTATCGATGGAAACGGTCCGGGGCCCTTCTCGCTCCCCTTTCCAGGAATCGGCGCCGGGCAGACCTGGAGTCCGCTCAACACCGGACTACAGCTTGATCTAGTTGTTGGCCGCATTGCACAAGCGCTGAGCGGATCTATTCCGTCGACATGTGCCGCCGCCGGGCGGAGGCTGGGGAATGGTATTCAAATTTTCCCCGGTGCGGTCCCCTTATATCGTGGCAGAGTCTTGGTTGGCGCTATTGGCGTCAGTGGCGACGGAATTGATCAAGACGATATGGTGGCATTTTTCGGGGCAAGCCGCGAAGGATTAGATGCCATCGGGCATACCGGTGTGGGCGACGCCGAATATGGCTTTAATGCGCCCAAGGAAATCCGGTCGGATACTATCCCTCTAACCGTCGACGGGCTCAGATTGCGGTACGTGAGTTGTCCTGAGGGTCCATTGTCAGGAGATAACGAACAGAATGTTTGTGAAGGATTGTAGAAGCGCTCTTCGGCACAGCGCACTGAGACTCGTTTTCAGTTCCTTGGCCGTGCTCACCGCCAGCGCGTTTGCCGAGGATTCTAACACACCCCAGAGCGAT
The DNA here is from genome assembly GCA_964435675.1 of uncultured Bdellovibrionales bacterium. Taxonomy (GTDB): domain Bacteria; phylum Bdellovibrionota_C; class UBA2361; order UBA2361; family CAYTAW01; genus CAYTAW01. Next base: position 6,025 of record CAYTAW010000157.1, on the reverse strand, counting down.
CGTGTTATTCCAGGAAAAGATCGCCATGGCGGTGGCGTTTCGGTAAGTGAATACGAATCGTTGCCGGCAATGGAATCGTTTTCTTCTGATTTCGTCGCTACTCCCGACCGTTGGCGACTGTTGTATTCGGGAAAATGGTACGACCCGTACAATCAAAACATTCTTAAAGCGGATGTTCCTATATTTGGGCAGCCACATCACCCGTGGTTTTTCGAAGTAAGCGCAATTTCTGATTCGCAATTTGAGTTCCGTAATTTACCGACAGGAGTAGGCGGCCCTTCTACGGTTGCCAGCGGACGTTTGAATACATTCGGCGGCTATAAGCAGTTTACCATGGCCGAGAATCTACTTTTTTCGTTTTCGTTAATTCGCGGCAATACGTCTTTTATGCCGCCTGAATTAGAGCTGCGCTTCACTCCGGTAGTAAACGTAAATTACGCAGATATCCAAGAACAGAGCGGCACGCGGATCGATCCGGAGGCTGGAACAGAGCGCACCGATAACACTATCGGCATTCAAGAACTTTTCGCCGACATCCACTTGACGAATATTTCCGACCGCTATGATTTCATTTCCTCCCGTGTTGGTATCCAGTCATTCGTCAGTGATTTCCGTGGATTTATTTACAATTCGCAAGAGCCGGGTGTGCGCCTCTTCGGTGACTGGGACAACAACAAGTGGCACTATAATTTGGCGTGGTTCTCAAGGCTCGATAAAGACACGAATACCGGCCTAAACACGGTTTTCCAGCAGCGTTATGAAGATGTTTTTATTGCCAACGTCTACCGCCAAGATCTCCTGTCACTGGGACATACGGTGCAGGCGAGCGTAATTCATCGGCAAGATTTAGCGGGTAGTCATCCCGAGGATTACGACAACAACGGCTTTCTTGTCCGTCCGGCGGCGATCGGTGATGAGCGAGATAAAAATCTGTACTCGACGTATCTCGGATTGAATTCGGACGGACATGTTGGCCGCTTAAATCTGACTACCGCCGCCTATTACGTGTTCGGCGCCGAATCGCACAATCCAATCGCGCAGCGCTCGACTGATATTCGCGCAGGTATGGGCGCAGCCGAACTTTCGTATGACGTTGACTGGGTGCGCTTCCGCACTTCCGTCATGTGGGCGTCGGGCGATAACAATCCGCTTGATGGCAAGGCGACAGGGTTTGATTCGGTCGTCGATAATCCCAACTTTGCCGGTGGTGATATCAGCTATATCCAGCGTCAAGGAATTCCATTAATCGGTGGCGGGGGAGTCAACCTGTTCAACCGGAACAGCCTTTACGCGAGCGTCAGCCCGGGACGGCAAGAGGGACAGGCAAACTTCGTCAATCCCGGCTTGCGCCTTTATAACGTCGGCATGGACTTCGAGGTGCTGCCTGAATTGAAGTTGATTACCAACGCCAGCTTTTTGCAATTCGATCAAACCGACGTGCTGCAAGCGTTGCGTCAGGACGGATCGATTGGCCGTGATATCGGCGTTGATCTTTCCGCGGGCGTGCTGTATCGACCGTTCCTCAATAACAACGTGCAGATACGCTTTGGCGTAGCCGCGCTTCAGCCAAGTGCTGGCTTGAAAAATCTCTACGGTGATCAAGTTCTCTACGACGTATTTAGTAATTTGATTCTTCTCTATTAGGCGGTGATGGTGAAATTTTTTCGGATCGTGGTGCTGTGGTTGTGCGTATTTCACGCACCGGGTGCCGTGTGGTCCGAAGAAGCCGCTCCGGCGGAGAGTGTCGTTCATCCCTCGATTCAACCTGGAATGACTCTTGAGCAGATGAATGCGAGCAGTCTCGGTTGCCGTGACTGCCATTCGCAAACAGATGCGCCCTCTATGCACCAGAATCCGGGCGTCATTATCGGTTGCGCTGATTGTCACGGCGGCGATGCCCGTGTGCGTGCGCAAGGGCTCCGCGCCGATTCGGCGGAATACACCGCGCAGAAAGAGAAAGCGCACGTACTGCCGAAAAATCGAGAGCTCTGGGCGACATCGGCAAACCCGCGTAGGGCGTACGCTAAAATGAATAACGAGAGCGCCGAGTTCGTTCGTTTCGTCAATCCGGGTGATTTGCGCGTCGCGCCCGAAGCGTGCGGCGGTTGCCACGCGCAGATTGTGAGCGCGGTTAAAAAGAGCTTAATGACGACATCTGCGATGCTGATGGGGGGTGCTTCCTATAACAACGGAATTCTGCCGTATAAAAAGTATATCCTCGGCGAATCACTTACGCGTGATGGCGAGCCCGCGAGCATCGTCGATAATTCGCCGATTTCGGAGGAATTGGCGATGCGCGGTGCGCTGCCGAAATTAATGCCGCTCCCAACGTGGGAAGTGATACCGCCCGGCGATATCTTCCGCATTTTCGAGCGCGGCGGACTTTTTATTAAGTCGCAGTTTGCGGAAATTGGACTCCCCAATCCGCTCGAAGACCCGGGTAAACCCGACGTGCGCGCCTCGAATCGCGGCTTAGGGACGGGCGCGCGCATTGCCGTTCCGGTGATCAACATTCATAAGACGCGTCTGAACGATCCGCATTTATCTTATTTGGGAACTAACGATCACCCCGGTGACTACCGCAGCAGCGGTTGTACCGCCTGTCATGCCGTCTACGCCAATGATCGCTCGGCAAAACACTCCGGTCCTTATGGTCAATACGGACATACCGGAAAGACGCAGTCGGTTGATCCCACGATTCCCAAAGATGAAGAGGGTCACCCACTGAAGCATCAATTTTCACGCGCTATCCCAACTAGCCAGTGTATGGTCTGTCACATGCATCAGCCGAACATGTTCGTAAATACCTATCTCGGCTACACGATGTGGGATTACGAAGCCGATGCGCCTTCGATGTGGCCGAAAGAGCAGCGTTATCCAAGCCACGAAGAGATCCACAAATCGTTCTCGCACAATCCGGAAGAAGCGGCATCGCGTGGAATGTGGACCGATAGGGAATTCCTAGACAAAGTCAGTGAACTGAACTCTGGGCTAAAATCGACGCAATTTGCCGATTATCACGGACACGGCTGGAACTTCCGCGGCGTCTTCAAGAAAGATAGAAAGGGCAATTTGCTCGATAAAGATGGCGCTCCAATTGGCGCCGAGGATCCGGATAAGTTCAAGAAGGCGGTGCTGCTTTCCGATATCCATCTCGACAAGGGCATGCACTGCATTGACTGTCACTTTGGCCAGGATTCCCATGGTGACGGTCACATTTACGGTGAGGTTGCTCAGGCGGTGGAGATTCGCTGCCAGGACTGTCACGGAACGGTCAGCGGCCCGACCAATCTGCGTACCTCCGGCCCAGCCGCGGGAAAAGAGGGGCATGATTTATCGACGACGCGCACGCCTTTCGGTGACACCCGTTTTGATTGGCGCGGCGGCAAGCTCTTTCAACGCTCAAGCGTAACTCCTGGCCTTGAGTGGCCGGTTAAGCAGGTCTCCGATATTATCGATCCGAAGAATACCGACTACAACGAAAAGGCCGCGCGCGCGAAAACAATCAAGACGCTGAGCGACGATCATCCGAACCCAGAGTGGGGAGACGCAGATAAACTCAAGGGCGACGCAAACCCCGGTCAGAAACTTGCGCATGGTGATGATAAAATGGCGTGTTTTACCTGCCACAGTTCATGGGCGACGAGCTGCGCCGGCTGTCATCTTCCAATTCAAGCCAACTGGAAGAGCGCGAGCAAGCATTACGATGGAAAAACGACGCGCAATTGGGCGACCTACAATCCACAGGTGGCGCGTGATGAGATGTATCAAATTGGCAGGCACGGCGACGCAAAGGGCAACATCATAGTGCCGGTTCGCTCATCAAGCGCGCTGATCCTTAGCTCAACCGATATCAATCGCCAAAAAATATATGTACAGCAGCCTCCAATATCGGCCGGCGGCCACAGCTCGCAAGCGTTTGCGCCACATTTCCCCCACACGGTGCGCACGAAAGAGACCAAGCAGTGCAGCGATTGTCACATATCCAAAGACAATAATAATAATGCGATTTTGACGCAGCTTTTCCTGCTTGGAACGAATTTCGTCAACTTCATGGGGCACTATGCATATGTTGCCACGGGTAACGCGGGCTTCGATGCGGTGCAAGTAACGGAGTGGGATGAGCCGCAGGCCGTGATTGGAAGTTATCTCCATCGCTACGCCTATCCTGATTGGTACAAACAGCACCAGGAGCGCGGCCAAGAGCTCGAGCACGCATACGATCACAAGAGCGAAGGCGGCATAGTGAATACGTTGCAGATGCGCGGCGAATATCTATACACCACGGCGGGCGAGGGCGGATTTAGGGTGTACGATATCGCCAACGTCGGAAATAAGGGCTTCTCAGAGCGCATGGTAACATCACCTGTTTCGCCGCTGGGACAGGACACGCATGTCGCCAGCAAAAATGCGACCTCCTTTGCATTGGGCACGAACATGCCGATTGCGCCGCTACGAAAGCAGCTTCCGGAGAATCGCGAGCTGCCGCTCCACCCGATCTATAATTATGCGCTGATTACGGACAGCGAAGAGGGACTGATACTTGTCGATATTAATACGCTTACCAATTTTGAGCCGCGCGACAACTTCCTTGAGCGTGCCCTTACCTGGAATGAGAACGGAGTTCTCAGCGGCGCCCGTCATATTTCGCTCGCCGGTACCATCGCCTATATCGCGGTGAATGACGGAATTGTTGTGCTCGATCTCGATGCACCGCTCGAACCAAAAATGGTGCGCAAGATTCCATTCAATAAGCCGATCGCCTCCGCGGTGCAGTTCCGCTATCTATTTGTCGTCGATATGAATGGCTTTCATGTAGTCGATGTCACGACACCGGAGAATAGCCGGCTGGTTGACGGAGCCTCGATTGCGCTCAAAGACGCGCGTAATGTCTACGTTGCGCGTACCTATGCGTATGTAGCGGGCGGTCTGGATGGATTGGTGATTATTGATATTGAAAAGCCTGAAAAGCCGTTCGTCTATCAAACGTTTAACGATGAAGGCCGGATCAATGATCTGTATGACGTAAAAGTAGCGACCACGAATGCCAGCCTCTTCGCCTACTTAGCCGACGGCCGGAACGGGCTCAAAG
>CAYTAW010000157.1:0-923 GCA_964435675.1 uncultured Bdellovibrionales bacterium | reverse complement strand
AAGTGCTGCAATTGACCGATCCTGAACGAGTACCACAATTCTACGGTTTCTCGCCGGAAGTTAAGCCGATGGTGATCGCTCACCGCGAAACTTCGGGAGATGCTGTGGCCATATCGAAACCGCTTGATCGCGACCGCGCGGTGGATGAGAGCGGGCATCAAGTGAGTGTATTTGGCCGTATTGGATCGCGCCCGCTAAACCGCAGCGAGCGAGAAAAATTTTATTTGCGCAAGAATGGCACCGTGTATACGGTTGAAGATTAGCGCGTTCCACGTTCATCGAATAATGCTTGTTTCGGACAAAACACCGTGTAAAGCTTGAAAGTGCTTACCGAAGGGGCATGTATGAGAACCATCGAAGAAATCAGCGCTCAACACACTATCGATCGCGCGGTTGAATTCAAGCACGGCGCTGGGGACCTGATTACGGTCACCCTTACGCGCGACAGTGACAATTCGCTCGAAGCGGTGCTCTTCGGCGCTCAGATACTTTCTTGGCGTCACCGCGGCGAGGAGCGCCTCTTTCTCAGCAAGAAATCGGCGTTTGACGGGAAGAAAGCGATTCGCGGCGGTGTTCCTATCGTCTTTCCTCAATTTGGGCTCGGCGATATGCCGGCACACGGTTTCGCCCGCACGATGACCTGGGATGTACAGCGTACGGCCCGCAATAATGATGGTTCGGTGGTAATCGTACTGACGCTCAGCGCAAATGATGAAACGAAAAAGATGTGGCCGGCCGACTTTAGCGCTGAGCTTGAGTATCGACTTACCGATGTATTAACGACGATTATGCGCGTCAAGAACACGGGCGCAGAGACCATTCAGTTTCAAAACGCATTTCACACCTATTTTGCGGTCAGCGATATCACCGATATCTCGGTCGAGGGTCTGAGCGGTAAGACTTTCCTTGACTCGACCAAGAGC
>CAYTAW010000156.1:0-7965 GCA_964435675.1 uncultured Bdellovibrionales bacterium | reverse complement strand
ATCTGGCTCAGACCTCGGAAACCGGGCGTTATAACAGGGGCTTTTCTCGCGCTCTACTCGGTAGTCCGTATTATTGGTGAGCAATTCCGCATGCCTGACGCACAAATTGGCTTCCAAATTTTCGGACTTACTCGAGGGCAGATTTTAAGCATTTTTCTCTTCTTTTTTGGTATAATAGTTTTCGTAATTTCAAACCGGCTCGATCGCAGACCGGTCGGCGGCTGGCTTGGTGAAAGAGGAGCTGCAAATGGCGAAACTCGATGATGTTGAAAGAGAGAAACTTCGCACGTTCCTAATCGAGCTGGCCCAGCTCAGCGCCGCGGTAATTATCCCGTATTTCGGTAACAACGCAGTCAAAATCGAAAATAAGAGCAACGATACTCCGGTGACGGTTGCCGATCGCGAAGCAGAGCGGGTGATGCGAGAGCGGATTACTGAACGCTTTCCAAGCCACGGCATAATCGGAGAAGAATTCGGCAATTATCAGGAGAACGCCGAGTTTGTTTGGTCTCTCGATCCGATAGACGGCACCGTTTCGTTTACGCACGCGTGCCCGCTTTTTGGCACGTTGATTGGACTGCTCCATAATGGGAAGCCAATCTTGGGCGCGATTCATCAGCCGATACTTGAGCAGTTGGTAATTGGCGACGGCACGCGCACAACGCTCAATGGCCGGCCAGTGAGCGTGCGCTCGGGGCGCGATCTTGCGCAGGCGTCGCTCTTTGCATCGGACATCGACACGATTAAGAAGGCGCGGGGAATCGACGGTTTTGATCGACTGCGCAGCTCGACGAAAATTTTCCGAACCTGGGGTGATTGCTATGGCTATCTTCTGCTCGCCGCCGGGTTTGCCGATATCATGCTCGATGGCATGATGAATCCGTGGGATCTGATCCCGCTGATTCCAGTGGTGCGTGGCGCCGGCGGCGCAATCAGTGCCTGGGATGGCGGCGAAGTTCTCGGTGCGGATTCAACTGTTGCCGCTTCGGCTGAGCTGCACGCGCAGGTAATCGAAATTCTCAATTTATAGTTTCTATGTTTTGCCGCTGATTGATCAGCTGCAGCGCCGCGTTGAGGATTTGCCTATTCGCCGCGGCGACGACCGGGATGTGCTCATTCTGGCCGAATGAATTAAAGCGAGCGTCGGCGAGAGGGGATCGGTCGAGTGTGCAGAGAATGCCGCCAAGCTCGCTGATCAGCGCGTGTGCTGCCGCTAATTCCAAATTTCCTTTACGCGTACACTCGCATACAAGCTCGGCTTCCCCTCGTGCAAGAGCAGTGTAGTAGTGCGCCGAGGAAAGGATGCACTTCGGTTGAAGCGATTTTAACGGTTCGCTGAATACACGCTCATTTATCGGGAAGCTTTCATCAACATAGATCGTTGCGCCGGCAAGTGCGCTGATCGCCGACAACGCTGTCGGCGTGCTCGACACGATACTGCCTGCGGCAACGTGCTGAATGACTACACCATTTCCCTTTCTTGCCGCAAAGAGTTCCGCGCTGCCGTGCGACATCATGCCTGCATATAAATAGTCGGAGTATTTCGGATCGATGTGGTCAAAGACAGTCAGCAAGGTTGCAAAACGTCCCGGTGCGCCGCTTTTGTATACCACCGTGCCGTCGATACCATCGAGAACTGCGAGTAGCGAGGGATTGACGCACAGATCGGTAATTCCGTGTTCTTCCGAAACGATGCGCGCCGGGACCTTCGCCGCGCGAAAAGTTTCTATCACAATTTGCTCGGCCTCGATGTCCATTCGCAGCGCCGTTTCGCCAAAGCGATTTTTTTGCACCGAGGCTTTTCCGTCTTTACCTAACTCCGTAAAACGAATTGCAGCGTTCAGCAGAGAAGATTCTGCGACAGCCGATATCGTTCCGGCATCCACATTGTGACGCTGCGAGGGATTTTCGAGGTGGGCCATAGCTTGATCTATTCTATCGTCCCGAGCTGGGTTAATAAAATGAAGTGCTTAATCTTTATTTTCCAAATGACGATAAATCTTGTAGTCTAGCGGAAGCGCCGAACACGGATAGTAACTAATGGAAATTAAAAAGTTTATTTCTATATTGAGCATCTTGGTAGCCTCAACTTTTGGTCTGAGCTCCGAGGCGAATGCGCTGCGCTCTTATCGCTGCTATGGCCGAGTTCAATATCGTCCGTGCACGACGACGTCGCAGCACACTGAATCTCATGCTGCAAAAGTCGCCGCACGCGCCTATGCAAAAGTGATTAATTCCGAGTTTTCCGAACTTCCGGCGCAAGAAGGTATCTGGCGCGGATTAGTCGCTGGCAATGGCACCGTTCATCTCCGTTTGGTGATCAAGAAAGACGGCATCATCCAATCTACTCGATATATGGGAAATGTGGCGCTGCTCGATAAGACTACGACTTTCGCATTTAAGGCGGTAACGCCGCCGGGGAAGGATTGGTCGTGGGATATAGTCGCCTATAACGGTTAGTACCGTTTTCCGTTTTCAGTATCGCTCGCCAGTCAGCGGTCGCAGAATCAATTTCAGTCACCAGTCCATTCTTACGGTTAACCGCAATTATTTATTAGCCGATGCTATTGACCATAGACCATAGACCATAGACTGCTGCAGCTGCTGATATTTCCCAATCCTTTAAGATTCAATCCGTGCAGCGGTCTCCTTAATTGGTATCTTTATTACATTCCCATCAACCAACGTAACCTCAACCGTTGCATTATCGGGATAGGCTCCTCCGCTTTTGGTAAATCGGAAATGCAAGCGTCCACCATTTGCGATTCCCGAGAATCTGCCGGTTTCTATAATTTTATCTCCTTTCGCATCTTTGATTGAGAGGGAATGCACTGTTGTCGTGAGTGACGGAGGCAGGAGTACCACCAGTTTTCCATCGGAATCAGACTGTGGTTTCCACAAAAAACCATTCGGAAGATTCGTGACTGAAAGTGATTGCGCTTCACCGTGCGCGAGAACCGCGGTGCCAGCCGGTACGCCGAGGATGCCGGCTTTTTTCTTTTCGCGCCATTTTTCGACCGAGATGGCGGCTTCGTTTGCGCGAAACTGCGCAATTTCTTCCGCGCTCGCCGCCTTGTTCGTTTCGAGTTTTTTGTGGAATGTAGAAACGGCGCGCAACGGGGTGTCGCCGCTTTTGGCATCGGGCAGCCGCTCCGCGCTAATGCGGGTGCGGTCGCTGTCGAGCTGTGAAAGTCCGAAAGCATGATCGCGCAGCTTTTGATATTGCTGCTGCGAGAGTTCCTTTTCACGCACGTACTGCCGGACGAGGCGATCGCTTACCTTGTGCATATTCACCTTGCCGTGGCTTTTCTTGAATGTTTCAGTGGCGGCCTTCAGCTCTTTTTCAAATCGCGCCGCAAGTTTGGATGACGTTGCGCTCAGTCCTTGGTGAATAAGCGCAGAGTAGCAGTCCTGCTCAGTAACGCGCTTGCCTGCGGTGACTTGCGCGTCCGTCAGCGGAGTTTTCCGATCCGCGGAGAGTGTTATCGAAAGCGAGTGGCTAATCGCCTCCGCGTCAGGTCTGAAAATTGAGTTAACAGGTGCCGCGACTGCGGTGGTGCTGGTTGGAGATATTATCATAAGCGCTATCAATCATGCGGTGAAATTACCGATATTCACTGGATAAATCGGTGATTTATGACAAAAGTTTCCGCGCTTTTGCGTTTGCCGCAAATGCTAAGCAGTTGAAAATATGCGTTTTAAAAGGTAGTCTCAGGCGGAGTTTTGACCGCCTGGTCAAAACGGCTGTTTAATATTTAACCTGAAGGATATCATATGGGTCGTGGAGATAAGAGAACTCGTCGTGGAAAGATCGCTGCTGGTTCTTACGGAAATAGTCGCGTTAAGGCTGCCAAGCGCAAGAGAGCTAACGCCGCTAAGGCCAAGAAAGCCAAGAAGTAAATCCGCGCTTTGTAAAAATCAGTGCTTATAGACTCAGTGGGTGAATAATGAGTGTTAGATATTTCATTCTCTTTTATTTTATCTTTGCAACTTCATTCGTTCCCTCACTGAGCGCTGAGATTTATCAGTGCGATGGCAAATGGACCAATCGTCCGTGCGAAGGCGCAATCGAGCGCACCATACATGAGAAAACCTCGGTTGATACGAGCGATGAGGCGGATGGTTCGGACGGGGCGGAGCCCGCTAAAGAGGCGCCGGTCGTAGAAGACAAAAAGGATCTCGAGCCGCTTGCGCCGCGCTATTCGGTGGCGCGCCGTTTGAAGAAACTGAGCAAAGATTTGACACAAAAATATCAGATTGGCCTTAGCAAGGAAGAGCTGCGCGCGTTTGAAGAGCGCTGCATCAACCGAGAAAACACGCTTGCACAATGCGAAAGCGAGTATGACGTACTTTCTCAGCGCCTGAACGCTAAAGTGGCCGAGAAGACAAAGAAGTAGGGTGGAGCATCGTGCTTCAAAGTTCGACACGAGAAGATATCTGCCGTAAAGTTTATTCGGGTGAGCGAATATCGCGCAGCGATGCGCAGGCGCTTTACGAGGGCGGAGAGCTGCTCGAATTGGGCGCGCTTGCGCAGGCAGTCAAGCGTCGCCATAATCCGAGCGACGTCGTCACGTATCTAGTTGACCGCAATATCAACTATACGAACGTCTGTAACAGCGACTGTTCGTTTTGTGCCTTTTACCGGCACGATCCAAATCATCCTGAAGCATACGTAAATTCGAAGGAAGTCATCGGGGGGAAAATCGAAGAGGCGCTGGCGCTCGGTGCGACCCGCATTTTACTTCAGGGCGGTCATAATGATCAGCTGCCATTCGAGTACTATCTTGATCTTGTTTCGTGGATAGACAAAACCTACGGCATTGAGCTGAACTCGTTTTCACCCTCTGAAATTGCGCAGATGGTTAAAGTTTCCGGCAAAGATGCGCGCACCGTGCTCAGCGAGCTCAAGGCCGCCGGTATGCGCGGGCTTCCAGGCGGTGGCGCCGAGTTGCTCGATGATCAAGTCCGTTCACGCGTTAGTCCGAAGAAGATCAAGGCCGGAGATTGGCTCGACATCATGGAGATTGCTCAGGATCTCGAACTGACCACTACCGCAACTATGGTAATTGGTTTCGGTGAAACGATTGAAAATCGCCTCAATCACCTCGAGCGGCTCCGTGAATTGCAGGATCGCACGCAGGCAAAAGGCAAAGCTGGATTCAATCTTTTTATCTCCTGGAACTTGATGTTTAACGAGAATACCTCGCTCGGTAGAAGCCGCCTGCGCGATCAGTACGGCGTGAATGCCGTCGAATATTTGCGCAATCTCACGATCGCGAGAATTTTTCTCGATAACATTCCGCATCATCAATCAAGTTGGCCGACGTTGGGCGCGGATATCGCTCAGATGGGGCTGCATTTCGGCTGTGATGATATCGGCAGCACGATGATGGAAGAAAATGTCGTTTCACAGGCGGGTGCGCCGACTAAACAGAAATGGTCGATGAGCCCGGAGGAGCTGCGTTCCTATATCACTTCGGCTGGGTTCAAGGCGGCGCAGCGTGATTCTTCATTCAATATCGTCAAGGCCTTCGAGTAATGAAACGGTCGCTGACGGGAATTCAGCCTTCGGGCAATATCCACCTCGGAAATTATCTGGGCATGATTAAGCCGGCGCTGCAGGCTCAAGAGAGCAACCAATGCCTCTATTTTATCGCCGATTTACATTCGCTCACCTCGAAAAAAGACCCGCAGCTTTTGAGGCGTTCGACCTACGAGGCGGTCGCGACATGGGTTGCGTTCGGCTTCGACTATAAAAAGAACATAATTTATCGCCAAAGTGATGCGGCACATGTTGCCGAGTTCGCCTGGTATTTGAGTTGCTGCACGGGAATGGGGCTGTTAGAAAAATCCCATGCGTACAAGGATGCGATTGCGAATGGGAAGGACGCCAATCACGGGCTCTTTGCCTATCCGGTTCTGATGGCCGCCGACATCATTATGTACGATGTCGACTTTGTTCCCGTTGGAAAGGATCAAAAACAGCACGTGGAAATGGCGCGCGACATGGCCGGATCATTTAACGCGGCCTACGAAACCGATGCGCTCAAGTTGCCCGAGCCGGTGATTCGCGAGGAGGTGATGCTCATTCCTGGCCTCGACGGACGAAAGATGTCGAAGTCGTACGGTAATGAAATTCCGCTGTTTCTTCCCGAGAAAGAGATGAGGAAGAAAGTACTTTCGCTTAAGACCGATTCGACGCCGCTTGAAGCGCCGAAGTCGATGCAGGGTTCGATTCTCGGTGATCTATTCAAACTGTTCGCGTCCGCAGCGGAGTATGAGGATCTCGAGAAACGGCTTCAAGCGGGCGGCCTGGGATGGGGACATGCGAAGGACGAATTGTACGAGGCTATTAATCGCGAAGTGGCGCAAGCGCGCACGCGCTACGTTGAATTGAAAGATGATTTTGCAACGCTCGATAAGATACTAAGCGACGGCGCGGATCGCGCCAATCAGATCGGCATATCCGTACTGGACCGTGTTCGAAATATAGTGGGCCTCAATCCGCACCGCGCCGCATAGCTGTTATGTCGAGAAAGATTACCATATTCCATTCGCCTGATGCTGATGATGCGTTTATGTTTTACGGCATGGTGAAAGGCGGAATTACCTATCCGGGCTATACATTCACTCACGATCTGTGCGACATCGAGACGCTCAACCATCGCACGCTCGCGGGGGAGCTCGATGTAACGGCGGTGTCCGCGCATGCGTATTCTAAATTTCAGGAACACTATTCGATCTTGTCCTGCGGAGCTTCCATGGGTGGAGTTGATTACGGCCCGCGGTTGGTTGCGCTCGAGAACGTGGATCTCGGAGATGGCGCAGTGCGGCGTATCGGCATCCCGGGACCGCTCACGTCTGCTGCCTTGGCGCTTCAGCTTTATTTAAAGGACCGCGGTATCGATGCGGAGCTGGTGCCGGTCCATTTCGACCGCATGTTCGAAGAGATTAAAGCGGGAGTCGTCGACGCGGGCGTTATTATTCATGAAGGACAGTTGACGCTCGGGCGCGAAGGTTTTGTTATGCTCGAAGACTTGGGCAGTTGGTGGTGGAAGAAGACTTCGCTGCCTCTTCCTTTGGGTGTTAACGTAGTTCGCAAATCGCTCGGTCGTGACGCGATGATTGCTACCGGCACGGTGCTCAAGCAGAGCATCCTTTACGCAATGGATCACCGCCAGGGCGCGCTCGAATATGCGTTATCCTACGGGCGGGGATTATCCTACGAGGATGCCGACACATTCGTAGGAATGTATGTCAATGAGTACACGATTGATCTTGGTGACGCCGGTCGCAAGGCGATTGAACTATTTTTGAGCGAGGGGCACCGCGCCGGAATTATTGGGCAGCCGCCCCAAATCGAATTCATCGATTTAAGCGCCATCGAACGCTTTAGATAACGTTCCTATGGATTCTGTTTATATCGGAGTCGACCAGGGAACCAGAAGCTCAAAAGCAATTGTCATAACTTCGGAAGGGGTGGAGCGGTTTATCGCGCGCGCTCCTGTTACTTTAAATCAGATTGATGCTCGAATGGTCGAGCAAGATCCCCTCGAGCTCCTGAATTCGGTTAGATCAGTCCTCGATCAGGCGATGGCGTTCACACGTGATAATAATTTACACGCTATTGGTATCGGATTGGTGGTTCAGCGTTCCGGGGTCTGCGCGTGGGATACTCGTAGTGGCGCGATCAAGCACCCATTGATTACGTGGGCCGATACTCGAACAATTGATCGGGTAGATCGATTGGGAGACGGAAAGCGAATGATTAGCGAGCGGACATCACTTCCAATAGTTGCGAATTACGCGGGTGCTAAGATAGCGCTGCTCCAAGAGCTATTTCGCGAACCCGAGATCGGGGTAGGCACGCTCGATACCTATTTACATTCGCAACTTTCAGACACCCGTCTGTTCATTACCGATGACACGATGGCGGCGCGAACAATGCTGTATTCAATTGAGAAG
>CAYTAW010000155.1:4045-7975 GCA_964435675.1 uncultured Bdellovibrionales bacterium | reverse complement strand
GGATAATCGATCCGAAAAGTCCCGAACCGACTGATCGCCGCTTTTCAAAAGCGCAGCGCGACATTCTTTCGAGTTGGCAAAAACGCTCGCGCGAACTGCTGATGCAGATTGCCGATGCGATAGCGCAGACGCACTCTGATAATTTGGATTCCGGAATTCGCCGCCGCCGCGGTGATCGCAGGCCAACCGACCTTGACCTGAAGCGGCTCCGAGATGGATTAATGTTGCTCGATTAGTTCCTGACGGCTCCAAGCCTGCGATGTGTAAACCTGCCGTCTGATGACTTGAAATTTCTCCAATAGATTGGACGATTTAAATCAAATGCTATTTTTTGATGTCGGAGTTTTCTAGGAGGCTCGATAGTCGGAGTTCGACAACTTCGCTAAGGGTCGCTTGTAAAGCCCAAGCCACGGACGTCATTGCAATTCCTTCATTCATAAGGGAGTCGACAATCGAGCGGCGCTTTTGTGGATCCAGGACTGGCGTATCACCACCGGCTAGTTGGCGCACTATAGTGTCTGCGCGCGCGTCGTCGTCGTTCATTTGAGCGCGTCTATTGTATCCCCGTGGCTCGCCGCTCTCCGAACTGTCGAGATTTACTTTTGTCCGAATAGAGCGAACAGGAAAGGGGAGTTGCTTGCGCCATTCGATAGCTGTTCGCTCGGCAATTCTTAAATCTCGAGCGATTGTCTCGAACGTGTGATCTTCATGACTGATAAGATGATATTCCAATAAATACAGCTGCGCGGCTTCGAGGCCCATGTCGATCGGGAGGAGCAGAGGTTTCTCAGCCTCTAATGGATGAGACAAAAGTTTCATCATCGAATACGGCAACGCCCCTTTCCATGATCGAACATTTGGTAAATTCATTTTCTCGACGGTCATTCGCATAGTGCGATCTGCGAGTTTTAGTTCCGTCGCGGAATCTAGGGTAGATTGTCTACGCGCGAGAGACGCCAGGATCATCCTTTCTGTTAACTGACCGACAGTCGCATCTGGCGCTATGGCGATTACGTTGCGAAGGAGGAGATCTGTGTTTCGTGCGAGCGCGCGCCGCAGCTCAGCTTCTCGGAATGAGTCGGGGAGTTCTGGATCTAATCGGCCTGCGGGAATCTGCTGCTGCTTGAGCACCTGGCCTATCACTCGGTCGAATGGAATCTTGAGAATTCGGGCTGCTGCAGGAATAGAGAAATGTTGAAGTGATCGCTCGATGTACCACTCCTCCAGCCGATCAATCGATCGACGGAGTTCTTTCGGCACGATGATCCGATCGGTGCCGAGATAGGCGATTCCGGTACGAAAGAATTTAGGCGTGCTGTGAGCTTCAGTAAGAAAGCGGCGCAGTTCTTCAATGCTTCGACCAACTGGAAACTCTCCCGAAGTGCGAAGTGTGACTGGTGCGTTTTCTTTTGAGACGGAAGCCGGGGAGCTCTTTAATGCTGAAATAGGATCGTGTCTTTCCTCCAATACTACCGGTGCGTTTTTCTCGGCCGGAGCCGAACCTGGATCCTGAGCTAAAGCCGGAGGTGAAGCGGGCGCAGGAACGGGAACAGGAAGTGTCGCCATCTTCGATTTGCGCACCTCATCTCGGAATCGAGCAAGCGCGTCTTGGAGGGAGAGTGCGACAGGGATTGCGGTGAAAGGGCCATCGGTGTTTCTGAACGACGTCCAAACTTCTTGCAGCGGATACGAATTTTTATTGCGCCAGTCTAAATATGGTAAAATAGCGAGTTGTTTAAGACGCTGATGGAATTGACGCGGTGAGCAACCCAGTGATGTAGAAGCACTTTCGGGGTCACTTCGCTTAGCCGCTACTCCGAGAATAAAGATACGTTCAGCTTCGGTTTCTGTGCTGGATTTGCTGACAGGAACTTCGTCCTTGCCTAAATGCTCGAAGAACGCGATCTGCCTCGCTCTTCCCGTGGTGGGGGCAACTGGCGTGGAATTGTGGGGATCGGTTGAATCGTCGATTCCGACTTTTGGAAAATGGTGGTGGAAGTGCTTAGAAGCGAGCTCTATGAATCGGATATCGAGCAGATCGGCTGCGGCAGTTGGGCTAACGTGTTCGAGAGTCGCGCTGATGTATTGGTCGGCGACGCTGTTAAGGCCGTTTCCGCCGGAAATAGCCACGCTTCCCCAACGGCATCCGGAGATTGAGGTGGGAACGTCGGCATTGCGTAACGCGAATAAGGTCTTTGTATCGACCTGTAACAGTCGTGCGCTATCATCGAATGTTTCTTTATTCGTGTTGAGTGCCGCTAGTTTAAATGCCGCAACTAAAGGCAGGCCGATAGCAATTTGAAACGTTGAGCGTTCGGGGATTTCAAGTGGAGAATCGGGAATTCTCGAAATTGACACTTGAGAAAGGCTTATATCACTGCTCCCCTCCTCCGGCAGAGGAGGACTAAACGTAGAAGGACTAAACGTATCTGATTGGGATTTTAGAGTCATGGGCCTCTCGCTATACAACCTAGGCGCGTCGAGGAAGTTGGGTACTTCTACCACTTCTGCGGGCTAATTCAAATATCGCTGGCAGCCATCCGACTCTGCATCGGCCAACCGGGCAATTCTTTAGAGGTTTTTAACGCTAAATCTACAGCGGTGCCGCGCGCGCCTTACGCCTTTAAGGTCAGCAGCTCCTGGCCTTTTTTAACTTCGCCGCCAGCTGCAACATGAATATCGGCCACGACGCCGTCGGCGGGCGCTGAAATATTATTCTCCATCTTCATCGCTTCAATTACCAGAAGCGGCTGGCCGCGCTTGACTGAGTCACCTTTGGTGCAAAGTAGTTTGGTAATTATTCCGGGCATGGGCGCGGCGACCGCTCCAGCTGAGAGCGCGCGCGGCGTGGGGGCGGCCGCGTTGACGGCGATTGCGGCGTGAGACGTCTCGGCTCTGGCGCGTAATACATCAATCGGTGT
This sequence comes from uncultured Bdellovibrionales bacterium, assembly GCA_964435675.1. Taxonomy (GTDB): domain Bacteria; phylum Bdellovibrionota_C; class UBA2361; order UBA2361; family CAYTAW01; genus CAYTAW01. Next base: position 5,054 of record CAYTAW010000155.1, on the reverse strand, counting down.
GGTTATTGAGGCAGAGTGTGTTTTTCCGTTTACGGAAAAGCTAATGCTCTGCGGAGTGCGCGCGATCAATTCAACGTCGTGCGTCTTTCCATCTACGGTTATCAGATAGCGTCTATTCACGGCGTATTTCCTTCGTAAGAATCGGCAAGCTGTGTCGCGCGCCAGGCTGGGCAGCTCGGCTGCTCGCTGCCGCTCAACTCCCACAGTGTTAACGCGATCGCGTTAACTTCAGCCTCGCTAAGCTGGTCACTGTTTTGTTCTAAGAGATCGTATCCCGGAACGAACGTAATCGAGAGATCTAAATCGGGTGTAAGGAGCTCGATCTTTGGCCTTTTATTCATCACTAAATCTTATAATGGAATATTCCCATGCTTCTTTTTCGGCGACGCGTACACTTTAGATTCGAGTTGCTTGAACGCCGAAATTAGGCGTGGCCGGGTCTCCGAGGGCTTAAAAACTGCGTCGATAAATCCAAGTTCAGCTGCAATCCACGGATTGAGATACGTCTCGCGATAATCGCTCAAATATTTCTCACGGAGCTTTTGCTGCTCAGCCGCATTCTTCCCGCGTTCGATCTCTTTGCGGAAGATGATATTAACCGCTCCTTCGGCGCCCATGACCGCAATTTCAGCGTTGGGATACGCAAAGTTAAAATCGGCGCCTATATGCTTTGAATTCATCACGTCGTACGCGCCGCCGTAGGCCTTTCTCGTAATAACGGTCACCTTCGGAACCGTTGCCTCAGCAAATGCATAAAGCAGCTTCGCTCCGTGGCGGATAATGCCACCGTGTTCTTGATCGATACCGGGAAGAAACCCCGGGACATCAACTAACGTCAGCAACGGAATATTGAAGGCGTCACAGAAACGCACGAAACGCGCCGCTTTGGTGCTCGCGTTGCTGTCGAGACATCCCGCAAGATGATTTGGCTGATTTGCAATAACGGCCGTACTTTTCCCGCCCAGACGAATAAATCCGGTCAAAATATTCTGCGCATAGCGCGGTTGAA
>CAYTAW010000155.1:0-4035 GCA_964435675.1 uncultured Bdellovibrionales bacterium | reverse complement strand
GTCATAGGGATGTCCGGCGTTCTCGGGGATAATTGAATTTAGTGATTCTTCCATCCTTCCCGGAATATCGCCGGTGTCCGCGCCGGCTACACCGTCACGATTATTTTGCGGGATAAAATCGAGTAGGTGTCGGCAGGTTTCCAAGCATTCCCGTTCGCTTGCAAGGTGAAGATGCGCAACGCCGCTCATTTCATGGTGCGTGCGTGCGCCACCGAGTTCTTCTTTTGAAACGTCCTCTTTGGTGACCGCCTTAATTACATCGGGTCCGGTAATGAACATGTGGCTCGATCCTTCTACCATTAAGGTGAAGTCGGTAATTGCGGGTGAATATACTGCGCCTCCCGCGCAGGGTCCCATAATCAAGGAAATCTGCGGGACGACTCCGGAAAGAAGCGTGTTGCGAAAAAAGATGTCGGCATACCCGGCAAGACTTTCTACGCCCTCCTGTATACGCGCGCCTCCTGAGTCATTGATTCCGATAATTGGGCAGCCGATGCGCTGCGCATGATCCATGACCTTCACGATTTTGGTCGCGTGTGCGGCCGCGAGCGATCCGCCAAAGACTGAAAAGTCCTGCGCGAAGATGACGACGGTTCTGCCGTTGATCGCACCCGTTCCGGTAATGACCCCATCGCCTAAGTATCGTTTTTCATCGAGGCCGAAGTGTGTGCAGCGGTGAGTTACAAATTTACCCATTTCCTCGAAAGAGCCGGGATCGAGGAGGTACTCGACGCGCTCGCGCGCGGTCATCCGCCCCTGCGCTTTGAGCGCCTTGAGACGTTCAGCGCCACCGCCTTCTTCGGCGAGAGTATTGCGGCGTTCCAATTCTTTGTAGCTATCCATTGAAGACCTTGGTGAGAATTATTTTAACGGTACTATCGGGGTTAAAAGTCTACAAGGATAAATATAAGAGAATAGAGGGGCGCGCGGCGCATAAAAATAAAGAATCGCCAGTACTCCCTGTCGCGCTTATAATACTATGGTGTCAACCGTAGGACCAATGTGACTGAGAAACCCGGAATTTACCCATTCACTCGCGGCATTCATCCGCGCATGTATCAAGAGCGCCTATGGACGATGCGTCAATACGCGGGGTTTGGCACGGCGGAGCAAACCAATGAACGGTACCGGTATTTATTAGGGCAGGGGACGACGGGACTCAGTGTTGCTTTCGATCTTCCAACGCAAATGGGTCGCGATGCCGATCATGCGAGGGCCGCCGGAGAAATCGGCAGAGTCGGCGTGTCCATATCGACCGTTGCCGATATGGAGCGTCTCTTCCACGACATTCCGCTCGATAAAGTCTCGATCTCTATGACAATCAATTCCACCGCTTCGATTCTCCTCGCGATGCTGCTTGTCGTCGCTGAGCGGCGCGGTATTCCGTGGAGCGAATTGCGCGGAACGGTACAAAACGACATTCTCAAAGAGTACATTTCACGCGGCACCTATATTTATCCCCCTGAGCAGGCGCTTCTCCTCGTATCCGATCTATTTAAATTTTGCGGAGAGAAGGTTCCGCAGTGGAATACTATCAGCATTTCCGGCTATCACATACGCGAAGCGGGAAGTACCGCCGTCGATGAATTGGCGTTTACGTTTGCAAATGCGATTACCTACGTGGAAAGCGCGCTCCGTTCCGGGCTTGCAATCGACGAGTTTGCGCCGCGTCTCGCTTTTTTCTTTAACTGCCAGATGAATTTTTTAGAGGAGATCGCCAAATTCCGCGCGGCGCGCCGCATCTGGGCGAAAATCATGAAAGAGCGCTTTAAATCGAATTGCGATCGTTCGCAAATGCTGCGCTTTCACACGCAAACGGCGGGCAGCTCTCTGACGGCTCAGCAGCCGCTGAATAATGTCGTGCGCACCACAATCGAAGCGATGGCCGCGGTGCTTGGAGGAACTCAATCTCTGCACACAAATAGTTTTGATGAGGCGATTGGTCTGCCGACTGAAGAGAGCGCGCTCATTGCCCTGCGCACTCAGCAAATTATCGCCTATGAAAGCAAAATCCCGGAAACGATCGATCCTTTTGCCGGCTCAGAAGCGGTCGAGGCGATGACCGATCGAATTGAAGATAATGCGCTCAAGCGCATCGCCGAAGTCGACGCCATGGGCGGCATGGTGCAGGCAATTGAGAGCGGATTTCCGCAGCGCGAAATCGAGCGGAGCGCCTATGAATTTCAGCGCGCCTTGGAGACTGAAAGTACGATTGTCGTTGGCGTCAATAAATTTACCCAGGACGCGGGCGTGCAGCCTCCGCCCCAAAAAATAGACCCGCAAATCGAGCGCGTACAACGGGAGCTGTTAGCGCAGGTACGGGCAGCGCGTGATGGCGAGTTAGTGCATAAATCGCTGCATGCACTTGAAGCCGCGGCACGCAGCGGCGGCGCTATTTTACCCCTTATTGTCGATAGCCTCCGTGCTGACGCCACGCTCGGTGAAATTTCCGACGTATTTCGCTCGGTCTTTGGTGAATATAAGCCGCGGTTTTAGGTGTTCGCCGAACCGCCGCTTCGAGGAGAGACCCTGAGATCGTGCCACCTGCTGTTTGCCGGCCTATTCCCCGCCACCCATGCCAACCGGTCGAACTGTGCGTTAGATCAGTGTTCTGCAAGTTTGCTCGATATTTCGGCCTTTAATTGGCCTTTCACCTTCAGCCGAGATCGAGTAAACTTACCGGGTTTTATATGACGGCTCACCGAAGCGGTCGTATTCCGTAGCGGTCGGTGGATAATTTGTTTTGAAGTAAAAGGAACGGGCGATAATGAAAAAGAAAGAGCTTGATACGCTCAAGGCCATGCTCGATGAAGAGAAGCAAAAAATTTTGCGGCATCTAGAAGACCTGACCGATTCCTCGGAAGAGGGTTTGCAAGATAGCTCTGGTGACGAAGTCGATATTGCGTCGATGGAAATCAGCCAGGCGAGCCTGCAGAAGATCGGTAAGCGTGAAACCTACCTTTTGAAGAAAATCGACCTCGCTCTCAAGAAAATGGAAGAGGGCACCTACGGCGAGTGCGAAGAGTGCGGTGAGCAGATCTCTGTGGCGCGTTTGATGGCGCGTCCGGTTGCGCAGCTCTGTATCGATTGCAAGACCGAACAAGAGAGCCTCGAGCGTCGCTATAACAAGCGCGATGAAGAAGAGGAGGAAGAGGGCGATGGTGATGAGGCGGTCGAAGAGTAGCCTCATTCGATTCTGCCCAGATCTCTCAGCGCTGTTGTCTCTTTGACCATAGCGCTCCGCGCTTCGTGCGGCGAGCTCCCATGAATCAAAGTATAATCCAGCGATCTCAACGCGGCGGCATTGTAATGAAGCTGGCGCTGGTCGTTCTGATTCTTATTGGCTCCGCCACGGCGGCGCTCAATTATGTAAGAATTAAGCTTCATGAATCGAAGCCGTGGATTGAAGAGCAGGCTTCGGCCGCGCTCGGCGCGCCGGTAACGATTGAGCGCCTCCATCTTTCATTTTGGCCCGTAGTCGGTATCGCATTTGATGGGGCGCTGCTTAACGGCGAGTCCTCTTGTCTTCCCCGGGTTGATATTCAAGAGACAATTCTACAGGTTGATTTTTGGACACTACTTTCCAAGCATATCGTTTTTCACCAGCTCATCGTTAAAGATGCCAACGTTATTTTGCTCGCTCCGGAGCGGCGCGCGGCGTGCGATCAAGCTCACGTGGAGGCTCCGCATGTACTGCCTGAGCCGGCGCCACCCGCAAAGAGGGCGGACGCTGGGGAGGGGACTACGTATGCGCTCGATACGCTGCGCCTTGAGAATGTGATGGTGCTTAAAAACGAGCCAAATCGCGCCCCACTGCTCGATATTCTCTCGGTTACCGCTGCGATCGAATTTGCCGATCGGCGCATATCGCTCGATGACCTTCAAGGTGCAGTCAATATCGCCTCCCATGAATTGAACGCGTCGGTGAAGCATTTTGATTATTCGATCGAAACTCAGAATATGAATATTAGCCGGGTGCAGCTATCGTCGCCGCAGGTAGGAACGATCGGGATTCCGGAAATACTTGAGCGGGAC
>CAYTAW010000154.1:0-8000 GCA_964435675.1 uncultured Bdellovibrionales bacterium | reverse complement strand
GCTCATAGGATTCGATAATCTTGAGTGCCATGCGGTCTTTAAGCGAGCCACTCGGCTCCAGAAACTCGGCCTTTAAGAGAATCGACGCCATAGTTTTCGTATCGACGCCTCCGCGCAGGCGGATCATCGGGGTGGAGCCAATCGCATCGAGTACGGTATTGCAGATTTTTTTCATAGCTAATTCTCTCACGTTTACCTCAAATATATCCGCCCCATATATAAAACGGTATCCGTAAAAGATTACTTTACCGAGAGCTTTTTTCGGAAAAATTCCTTTCTCCGCTAAGACTTGCATCCCAAGCGGCAATCTCTTACGCTTTAACGGTCTATTTTCAGCGGCTTTCGCTATTGCAGGGATTCCTATGTCAACTGAACCAATAAAAACGATCTTCTCGATGAGTAAGGTGAGCAAGGTCGTGCCGCCGAATAAGCAGATTTTGCGTGATATTTCACTATCGTTCTTTTATGGAGCTAAAATCGGCGTGCTCGGCTTGAACGGCGCGGGCAAAAGCACGCTGTTGAAGATCATAGCCGGTAAAGTGGGTGATTTTCACGGTGAGGTCAATTTTGCCAAGGGATATACCGTTGGGCTGCTTGAACAGGAGCCGCCGCTCGATCCGGAAAAGACAGTCAGGCAAGAGGTTGAGTCGGGGCTAAAGGAGATTACGGATCTGCTCAAGGAGTTCGAAAATATCAACGCTAAATTTGCCGAACCGATGTCCGACGAGCAGATGAATAAGTTGCTCGAGCGCCAAGCGGCCGTACAGGAGAAGCTTGACGCCAAAAACGCATGGGAGCTCGATAGTCTGCTCGATCAGGCAATGGAGGCGCTGCGATGCCCGCCCGACGACGCTATGATCAAAGATATCTCAGGGGGTGAAAAGCGCCGTGTGGCGCTCTGTAAGCTTCTCCTCGAAAAGCCCGATGTCTTGCTGCTCGACGAACCGACGAACCATCTCGATGCCGAATCGGTATTTTATTTAGAGCGTGTGCTGCAAGAATACGAGGGGACGGTCATTGCAGTTACGCACGACCGCTACTTTCTCGACAATGTCGCGCAGAGGATTCTCGAACTCGACCGAGGACACGGAATTCCTTGGAAGGGGAACTATTCCAGTTGGCTTGCGCAGAAGAAGAACCGTCTCGAGAATGAAGAGAAAGCCGAAGCGAAGCGCGTCAAGACTCTCGAGCGGGAACTTGAGTGGATTCAACAATCGCCTTCAGCGCGTCGCAGCAAAAGCAAGGCGCGTATCGCGAACTACGAACGCATGTTGAACGAGGAGACCGCAAAACGCGAGGATGATCTTGAGCTTCATATTCCGCCAGGCCCCCGTCTCGGCGATGTTGTTATCGAAGCACGTGGTGTCTCGAAGGCGTTCGGCGACCGGCTGCTTTATGAGAATCTCAGTTTCTCGCTGCCGCAGGGTGGTATCGTCGGTGTGATCGGGCCGAACGGTGCCGGCAAATCGACGCTCTTTAAGATGATTATGGGGCTTGAAAAGCCTGATAAGGGTGATTTTCGCATTGGCGATACGGTTAAGCTTGGGTATGTCGATCAGAATCGCTTCGCGCCGGATGATAAGCGCGCCGTGTGGGAAGTGGTCTCCGGAGGGCAAGAGACTATTAAGCTTGGGAACCGCGAGATCAACGCGCGCAGCTACATTGCGCGCTTCAATTTTAGTGGCGCGGATCAGCAGAAGAGTATTGCGATTCTTTCGGGCGGTGAACGTAACCGCGTGCACTTAGCGGTCACGCTAAAAGATGCCGGTAACGTGCTGTTGCTCGACGAACCGACGAATGATCTAGATGTAAATACGCTGCGTTCGCTCGAAGTCGCGCTCGAAAACTTCGCCGGGTGCGCCGTTATTATCAGCCACGATCGCTGGTTCTTGGATCGTGTCGCCACGCATATTTTAGCCTTTGAGGGCGACAGTAAAGTGGTGTGGTTCGATGGTAACTTTTCCGAATATGAAGCCGATAAGGTCAAGCGTCTCGGCGCTGATGCATCAAAGATCGGTCGCATCAAATACAAAAAATTTACACGGTAGGAGCGGGAAATGACGGAAAAGAAATTAAATACGATTAGTTCGCGCATCACGCAGCCCAAGTCGCAGGGCGCATCGCAAGCGATGCTCTATGGCGCCGGTTTGACCAAGGAGGATCTCGACAAAGCGCAGGTTGGCATCGCCAGTGTTTGGTATGAAGGCAATAGCTGCAACATGCACCTGCTCGAACTCTCGGAAGAGGTCAAGCGCGGCGTAAAGGATGCTGGGCTGGTCGGGTTGCGCTTCAACACGGTCGGTGTCAGCGATGGTATTTCGATGGGCACTGACGGTATGAGTTATTCGTTACAGTCACGAGACTTAATCGCTGATTCCATCGAAACCGTGATGGGGGCGCAATGGTATGACGCGTTGGTGACGATACCTGGCTGCGATAAAAATATGCCGGGCTGCTTAATGGCAATGGGCAGGTTAAACCGCCCAGCGCTGATGGTCTACGGCGGTACGATTAAGGCAGGCTGTGCGCTCGGAAAGCCGGTTGATATCGTTTCCGCGTTCCAGAGTTACGGTGAATATCTTGCCGGTCATATCGACGAAGCGCAGCGGCAAGAGATCGTGCGCAAATCGTGCCCAGGGGCAGGCGCTTGCGGCGGTATGTATACGGCAAACACGATGGCTTCTGCGATTGAAGCGTTGGGCATGTCGCTTCCGTACAGCTCATCCATTCCAGCGGTCGACGCGCAGAAGAAAGAGGAGTGTGTCTCGGTTGGGCAGGCGATTCGTAATTTGCTTGAACGTGATCTTAAGCCGCGTGATATAATGACGCGCGCTGCTTTCGAAAATGCGATGGTGATCACCATTATTCTCGGCGGATCGACCAATGCGGTTCTGCACTTGATTGCAATTGCACGTGCTGTTGGAATTAAACTCGAGCTCGAGGATTTTCAGCGCGTCAGCGACCGCATTCCATTTCTCGCTGACCTCAAGCCAAGCGGGCGTTTCGTGATGGAAGATCTGCATCGTGCGGGGGGAATTCCCGCCGTGATGAAGATGCTGCTCAAGCATGGCTTGATGGACGGTTCTTGCATGACTGTTACCGGCAAAACGCTCGCCGAAAACGTCAGTAACCTTCCGGATCTGGCTGCTGGACAGGAGATAATTGCGCCTCTCGACAAGCCGCTTAAGCCCACTGGTCATTTGCAAATATTGCGAGGGAATCTCGCCCCCGAGGGCGCCGTTGCGAAAATAACCGGGAAGGAAGGACTTTCGTTCACGGGAACCGCGCGCTGCTTTGATTCGGAAGAGTTGATGCTTCGTGCCCTCGAAGAAAAGAAGATTAAAGCGGGGGATGTCGTCGTTATTCGCTATGAAGGTCCAAAGGGTGGTCCGGGAATGCCCGAAATGTTGACGCCGACGTCGGCTATCATGGGCGCGGGTCTTGGCAAGGATGTAGCGTTAATTACCGATGGTCGTTTCAGCGGCGGTTCGCACGGTTTTTTGGTCGGGCATATTACGCCAGAGGCGCAAGTCGGTGGGCCGATCGCGCTGCTTAAGGACGGCGATAAAATTACGATCGATACGACAACCAGCAAGATGACAGTTGATATTTCGGATCAGGAAATGGCGAAGCGTAGAGAGAGCTGGAAAATGCCTCCGTATAAAGCCGAGCGAGGGACTCTGTATAAGGAAAATCAATCCTTATACCCATACCTTTCCAGTTTTCTATAAAGCGTCTTTCTATCCATTCCCAGTACTTTCGCCGCAAGCGCTTTGTTTCCCTTGAGCTCTTTGAGTACTCCCAAAACATGCTTTTCTTCGACGGCGTCAACGGAAAGTAATTGATCTCTGCTGTCGCCTTTGAAGATCCCCGACACTTTGAACTGATGAATGCCCTCGGGTAAATCTTCGACGACGAGATGATCGAAGTGGGTGACTGCGATGGCCCGTTCGATGGTGTTGCGGAGTTCGCGAATATTCCCGGGCCAGTTGTAGGAAACTAAGCGCTCGGTTACCGGATCTGAAATTCCTTTCACATCTTTCTTGAAGCGCTCTGCGAAAAGCTTCAGGAAGTGGTGGGCGAGAATTAAGATGTCGTTGCCTCGCTCGCGCAGCGGCAGAAGCTTGATATGCATCACGTTGATACGAAAAAAGAGATCTTCGCGGAAATTTCCCTGCTCGACCGCGTGCGCAATATCTTCATTGGTAGCGAAAATAAAGCGCGCCTGAGAGAGTTGTTCTTCCTGCGCGCCAATCGGACGGTATGAGCGCTCCTCGAAAAGGCGTAGCAGTTTCGGCTGAAGCGGTAAGGGGAGGTGAAGAATTTCATCGAAAAGAATCGTGCCGTCGTGCGCGCTTTCAATGAGCCCGCCGTGTGTGCCATCCTGCTCAGTGATTGAGGATCGCGAGGTGCCGAAGAGTTCGGCTTCAAAGTTAGACTCGGGAATGGTGGCGCAGTTCACGACAATAAACGGCTCGTCCTTTCGGCTGCTGGCCTCGTGGATTGCGCGCGCAACCAGCTCCTTGCCGGTTCCGCTCTCGCCGGTAACGAGTACTGATGTGTCAAGGTGGGCGATCTGTTCGATGAGCTTCCGTAGTTCGTTGATGCCGCGGCTCTCCCCGAGCAACTTTCCACCAAAGGTGCGAATGTTATTATTCTCATTTTCAAGACGGCGGACACGCGCCTTCGCCCGGTAATTCTTTATTGCCTTGAGCGCTATTTCCGAGAATGCGTCAAAGTTAATCGGTTTTACGATAAAATCGTAGGCGCCGGCGCGAATCGCTTCCACGGCTACGTCGAGAGTTCCAAACGCAGTCAGAATGAGCACGGGAAGGTGCGGATAGTTTCCGGATATGCGGTGGCACAATTCGATACCGTTCATGCCGACCATTTTAAGGTCGGTAACCACCAGGCTAAACTGATCCTGCTTTAGTTTCTCGAGCGCTTCGTCGGCGGATTCTGCGGTTACGACCAGTAATCCGAGGCGCTCGATATGAGTTCTCAGTATTTCCCGTAAATCCTTGTCGTCGTCGACGACTAGTACTCTATCCATTAGCTGCTCCTATCCTGAAGGGGGAGATATACCGCGAAGCAGCTCCCTTTATCTATGGTTGAGGTCACGGAGATCCAACCCAGGTGCTCCTCGATGATTCCATGAGCGATTGATAGGCCCATTCCCGTTCCATGCCCCGGCGCCTTAGTGGTGTAAAACGGGTCAAAAATCTGTTTCATCTGTTCTTCCGTCATGCCGGCGCCAGAGTCAATCACCTCTATGCAGTAGTGAGGCTTCTTGGATGACTGGCGCTCGTCCGGCTTTATCGCGCTCACGGAAGATATTTTCACGTGCACGCCACCGCGTTCGCTCGCCTGAATCGCGTTAATAATTAGGTTTGTGAACACTTGTTCCAACTGAGTTTCGTCGCCTGCAACTTCGGCGCCTCCCGAATAAGCTTCAACGGTGAGCCCAATATTCCGCTTTTGACTAAAGGGCGTCAACATTTTTACAACGCGACTCAGTATCTCGACTAAATTGCACGGTTTTTTTTCGAGAGAACGACGGCGGGAAAAACTGAGAAGTTGCTGGACAATCCCGGCCATTTTATTGAGCTGTTCGAGAATCGCGCTCTTAATCTTTTCACGTTCGTCATTCGCCGAGGCGTCGGGAATGAGGTTGGCGTGTCCGGTAACCACGGTGAGCGGCGTGCCTAATTCGTGCGCCACGCCTGAGGCGAGTGTGCCGATAGTGGTCAAGCGATCGGCGTGCCGCAGTTGTTCGATTGCCGCGATTCGCGCCGCCGTTTCTTCTTCCAGCCGCTTGCGCGAGTTGACCAGCTCATCATTCATAAGATTGATATCGCGCGAAAGCTGGGCGATTTCATCCGTGCCGCGCACCTCGAGATGTCCGCTCAGATCTCCTTGTCCGATGCGGCGCATCTTATCGCGGAGTCGCCGAATTGGCCTGCCGATCAGCGCAACGCCGAGAAAAAGCATTACCGTCGCCGTGGTAGCGACGACAATGAGAAGGAAGGCGATGACGCGCAGCACCGAAACGATAGTGAACCAGTTCTCCGAGGCATACGATTGACGCAGCTCAAGCGCCGAAGGATCTCCTCCGTCATGGGCTACGAGGATGTACGTGTAAATAAAATCCGACTTTTCGCTGGGATATACGTGCCGAATAAGGAAGGAGCGTTCCGAAATCGAGTCGAAGGTCTCGTTGCGCAATTCGGGAAGCTCGGAAGCTGGATGATCGCCCTTGAGCCAGACAAAGCGGATCTGAATATCGTCGTAACTGCTGTTTGCCGCCGTTACAAGAGCGCGCGCCTCGTCGATTCCTCTCGTGCGCCAAGTCTGACGTACCGCTACGGACAATGCCCGACCGATTTGCAGTGCGTCTTGCTTTACATCACGTTCGAAAAACCCCGTCAGACGCTGCGCGACGAGGTAGCCGTACAACGCGAACTGAAACGCTAGAATTATTGTCAGTGCGAGCGTTAATTTTAAAGTGAGGCGCATCTAGTGCTCCGTCCAAAAAGCTTTTCGACTGTGACCCAGCCGTAGAAAGGGCGGCGAAGCTTCTGAAAAAAGATCCTCTGACTTCGACCGCAGAGCTGTTGGCCTACTATTTCTACCTTCATATTCAAGACAAAAATCTCTCTCTTGTTGCGGCACTAGAACTTGCGCTGGAGGTAAAGATAACATTTAGAAAGAGGTGACACCATTCTTACTCCCCATGCCATTGCAGGAATAACAGTACCCTAGAGACCGACTCTTTCTCTCCATGCTTCAAACATCAGCAGATTCCAAAGCTTGTTGTGAAAGTCGCGTTTTCCCGAAAGGTGGGCCTGCCAAGTCTTTTGTACGGTGACTGGATCGAAAAAGCCGGAAGCGGTTATTCTATCAGTTGAGAGTAAGTGCTCGGCCCACGGACGGAGTTCCGAGCGCAGCCAGGAGGCGATTGGCATAGTAAAGCCTGATTTCGGCCGGTTGAAGAGCGAATCGGGAAGATGATTGGTTAGTAATTTGCGAAGCAGCCATTTACCTTTTCCCGATCGAATTTTGAGAGAAGTATCGAGTCGAAAACTGAATTCTACCAGGTGATGATCGAGGAACGGCGCGCGAGACTCGAGCGATACCGCCATTGCCGCGCGATCGAGTTTGCATAAAATATCATCCGGAAGGTAATGCGTCATATCCATATTCATGAATGTTTGAGATATGGAAGGTTGAACCGGTGTGACTCCCGAAAGATTTGTCAGTAGCGGGGCAAGGTGCGCGGCATTTCTCAGCACTTCGGACGGTTTTGCCCAGTGGCTCGATGCTCGGACATACATATCAATCTCCGACCGCGCTCCGATAACGTCGGCAAGTTTATGCAGTTTCGATCCAATATGTTTTACGTCGTCGAGCGAATTTGCCCGTGCGCGGGAGGCGTTTTGCGCCAATTGCGAAAGCAGCTCGGGAGAGCAAAGTGTAACGCCTCTTCCAAGTATTGTGCGCAGTGAATAGGGAAGGTGAGTTACGATCTTCTCGATGCGGGGGGCCGCAATGTGCCGATCATATCCGCCAAAGAGCTCGTCGCCTCCGTCTCCAGAGAGTGCCACGGTAACTTTCTGGCGCGCGAGTTTAGCAAGCAGGAAGGTTGGTACCTGCGATTGGTCGGCCAGCGGTTCGTCAAATATCTCGGGTATGCGCGGAATCGTTTCAATGACTTCCTGAGGAGAGACGTACAATTCGACGTGATTGGTCTTAAGATGCGACGCAACGGTTCGGGCAAATGGAGCTTCGTCGTAGTCGCGTTCGCCGAAGCCAATGGTGAAGGTGTTGACGGGCGTGGAGCTTTGCTGCTGCATTAGCGCGACGATCAGCGACGAATCGATTCCGCCCGAGAGAAACGCGCCGATGGGTACGTCTGCGATCATTTGGAGAGAGATCGCGTTACGTAGCAGTTTGTCGGTTTCCGCCAAGGCTGTGGCTTCGTCAGTAATAAGGCCGTTTTG
>CAYTAW010000153.1:0-8005 GCA_964435675.1 uncultured Bdellovibrionales bacterium | reverse complement strand
GCTTATTGATCGCCTTAAAGAGACGTTTGATGATGGTCCGGAAGCGAAAAACGCGATTATCGAAGAATTTGGCGGCGTCGTGGTTGAAGTTACTCCAGGCACGTATCGAATCGAGCGCGATCCATTTGCATTCTCGATTATCGTTCACCCTGAAGGTGAAGCGCCGGAGACGGCTGAGCTTCAAAAGAACGCCGGCGGAAGTCTGGGCAATGTTTTCGTCGATACGCGCTGCTTAGCTATGATCGATCGTGAGCTTCTCGATGACAGTGCGCTGCTCGAAAAATACCAGCAACTCTGGTTCGGTGGTCAGGACAAGGCATGCCGCGATTTGCTGCGTGATAACGGTGGCGCGGTGCGCTACGGATTTGACCGTCACGGCGATCAACTTGGCGTTTATCTCTCGGTTGAGGACGATATCGTCGCCTTGTGGCCCGACGTAGCGCAGGCTGCGTAGACGTTCGTTTTCAGTGTTTGAACCAGCCAGCGGAATCAGTCAATTTAACTTGTAATTGAATACCGCTGGCTAAATCTGCTGACCGTTGACCGGTGCGGGGACAGATTGGGGACGGGCTAATTAAAACCTAATACCTTTCCTCTCGGTTAGTTCAAAGATTAGGCGTACAAGAGATCAGGTAGTACCGCCAAGGCTGTCAGCGGGTATTCCCCTGCTGACAGAGGGCGGGTTTTTGTATTTTTTGCTCAATGACCTTTCAAAAAGTAATTCGCAAATTAAAAGAGTGGCTCGATCGATATTTATTACCCGAGATTGTGGCGATCGCTACTGCGCTGGGTGGCGCACACGTTTTTTCGCTATTCAATCATGGCGCGCATCAAGTGCTCCTCTCGTATGCTGCCGCCTGGAGCGAAAATATCGGCTATTATTCGGTGATCCTGTGGCGCGACTATAAAAAGGAGCGGCGCATTCATCAACTGTCGCCGGGGCGAGCGGTGGCCGTGGTGCTCAGACATGTGGCGATCGAGTTTGGCGTCGCTGAATCAATTGACAGCTTATTTTTGCGTCCAGCGTGCATGTATGCGGGGTTTGAGTTATTTTCCGATCCGAACGCGGCAGTGCTTGCCGGTAAATTGTCGGCTGATATTGGTTTTTACGCGGTCGCTGTCTGCGGCTATGAGTTACGGCAAAAGTTGTATCCGCGAAAGCCGCACAAATCCTAATCGAGGATATGCAGGCTCGGGAGTAGCTGGCTGACTTGATGGGGGCGGTTGAAACCACCCTCTTTTTTGCGATCGCGATAGGTACGAATCGATAACAGCTGTCCGTCGCTTACGCCGTATTGTTCGATTGAGCGGCAGCGCTTAAAAACTTCGTCAATCGCCATGCGACCGTTGATAAGATCGATGTAGGCGCCGATCTTTTCACGGAGCTGTTCGCTGCTTTCAAAGAGCGCTTCGAAGCGAAAATGTGCGACTCCTGCTGCGCGCAACTCGGGAACGAGACGTGCGGCTGACTGCGCTTCGCCATTGAACATAGTATTGCGGCATTCGGCATCGGCCTTGAGTGGATGCAGAGCGCCATTGCCCGTGCGGAGCTCGACGCGGTGCTTCTCGCACGGCTTGCCGCAATCTCGCCAGCTCGTCCCGCTGCTCAAGAATGCGGCGAACACGCAGTGTTCCATATGAAATGCCGGAATATACTGATGAATCGTAATTTCGAATCCTCCAGGCTGAGAGTTTTCAATCATCGAGAGCAGCTGCCGCTGATTGAGATCGTAGGACGGTGTTAGCCGCTTTAGACCTTTAGTAAAAAACCAATCTGCGCTGAGTGCGTTGGCTGCGTTCAGGCTGAAGTCGCCGACAAGTTCGAAGGGCGCGTCTTTAAAATACTCGAGCGCTCCCAAGTTTCTTACGAGAACTGAGTCAGGCTTTAGCCGATCGATATACTTCAGATGTCCCTTTTCCTGCGGCTTCAGAATGCGCGTGGTGGCAATTCCGGCGCGCATCCCGAGTGATCGTACGAACGAGATCGCGCGGTCGTACTCTTTACCGTATTCGAAATCGAGGTATACCAGATCCACCGCGAGATCGCGCAGCGCTTCAAGCTGCGATTCTTCGCGAATGAGAACCGATAGCCGTGGCGCCAAGCTGAAATCGACAGCCTTCGCGGTGTGTATAGCCGGTGTCGTGCCGCTAATAGATGTGCCGATTTTTACCGCGGTCGCTGCGCGTGCGCCGATGAGAGCGGTCACCGCTTTCTGTCGCAGTTTGCGCAGATCGCGATCAGCGAAGAAGAGCTGCTCTCCAATTTCAGCAGTAAATTTGTTTAAGGTGAAAGGCGTACCAGTCAGAGACGAAAACTCTTCGCGGCAGCGATCTATAGTTAGGGCTGCGGAGCGCGCGGGCGTGAGGGTCTGGTCACTCTGCACGGTAACTTGGGTGCCTGCGTAGTCGCAAAGAGTGGCGAGAAGCGGCGCTCCGATGCTTCCTTTGAGGTGCCCTGAAATATTGATCTTTTTAAAATGCTCCCGGGCGGTGAACGTGGCGCGCACGGCCTTATCGAGCGATGGTGATGAATTAAGGAAAACTAAATATCCTGCCTTCAAGTCATTTAAGGGAAATTGGTTCTCTAGTTCAATGCGGCAGCTCTCTGAATCAAGGCGTTCCACTGAATATATGGGACTTCCCCAACGCCGATCGCTTGCCGAATCGAAAAACAGGAGGCCGTCTCCATTATTCAAAGCGCGCGTGCAGCGAATCGTCAGTGACCGCGCATCAACGGCGATCACAGTGCCAATCTCAAGGCCAAAATTACTGCTGAAATCCGCGCGTACAAGCTTCTGATGGTTGACCCCGTGCATCCAACCGCTGAAAAAATCGCGCGAATAAATTACTTTGAGGTCTTCGATAACCTGCTGATTGTGGGCTTCTCCCTGTACTGCGGCGCAGTATGCGCGCGACGTAGACGCCACATATTCCGGGGACTTAAGCCTTCCCTCAATCTTGAAGGAATCAACGCCCGCGTCACGTAGTGCGGTTGCCTCATCGAGCGCGCAGAGATCTTTCGGCGATACCAGGTAGCGCGCCTCGCCCAATTCCGTCGACTATCAATTCGTAGGGTAACCGACACGATTGCGCGCACTGACCGCGATTAGCCGAACGGCCGCCTAAGCTTTCCGAGGTGAGGCACTGCCCTGAGTAGGAGACGCAGAGAGCGCCATGTACGAAAACTTCAAGCTCCTTTTCGGTTGCGGCGCGAACTTTGGAGATTTCGGCAATTGACAATTCGCGCGCCAAAACATAGCGGGCGATATCGAGATCAGCGGTGCACTCGATCGCTTCAGCGCAGGTGACCGTCATCTGTGTTGACGCGTGCACCACTTGCTTCGGAGCCAGCGCCTTTATCAAGCGGACAAGACCTATATCCTGGACGATTAAGGCGTCTGGACCAAGCGGTAGCACTTCTTTGAGAAGCTCGGTTACCGCCGCAAGCTCTTCTTGAAAAATCAGGATATTAAAGGCAAGAAACACTTTAACATCATATGCGTGACAAAAGGCGATCATTTCGCCGAGAGTTTCAATGCTCAAAGTCTCGGCACGCCCGCGTGCATTAAAGCCAGGCATACCAACATAGATCGCGCCCGCGCCGTTGTGTATTGCGGCGAGGCACATTTCCCATGACCCCACAGGGGCGAGAATTTCGGGTAATGGACGAGGCATGGGGGATTTATAACATAAATGGCGGAATTAGGGTATTTTGGGGGATCGGCCACCACGCTGGTCTTGATTCGACCGGACGCGGATTCATCGACAGTAGAGTGAGAAGTTAGAGATTGTCCGACGCGCCGACTAAAGGAGGCGAAATCAATAATATGCTATTACCGGTTGCAGATGCGAATAGCGACTCAATCGACCGTTATGCCAATCTAGATGACCGCAATCTCCTCAACCATCGCGAGTACTTCCTTCGTCTCAACAATGCGCAAATCTTCATCCCACGGAACTTTAACGCCCGCCGTTTTAAGAATTAAAACCTTTGCGCCGAGGGGAACGCCGCTGACATTCGTATCTTCGTCCGTGTCAGTATCATGTGCGCTTGCCACTTCTACTACCTCAGCAAGAAGACTCTCCGCCATATTCTGCTTGGCACCCTCGGGTAAATATAATCCGCCCTCGGTCATATTATTGTCCCGGTAGATGCGCACGACGACACGCATTCCCAAAGGATTTATTCGGCGCACGTTTTTCTTGAGGCCGGAGGTAATACGGCTCTGATCATTTTTACGCGGTCGGCTACTTTCGCCACTGAAATCGGCTAAATCGACCAGCTCTTTCTTTTTGAGTTTCTCAGCCATTAACGTTCCTGACAAAGTGTTTTGCGAACTTAATCCCGCGCAATCATATTCGAGTCGCGTCGCTAAAAAAAGGTTTCAAGTTCGTGGAAAGTACCGGATCATAACATCGTTTATTCGCCCAACTCAGCTAAATAGTAGATGACTTTTAGTATCCAATGCCTTATCAAAGTATCACAAGGAAATGTTGTATCCTTTCGCGACTTTGTAGCCTCTAAGCATAAGTCGGCTTTTATTTTCGTTTCTAATTGTAAGGTATCTCATGTCTTCCACTGTTGAACTGAAACTCGCTGATCAATCAATTGAGCTCCCTTTGATTACGGGCTCTGAAGGCGAGAAAGGAATTGATATCACGCGTCTCCGAGAGAAGACGGGATATATAACCATCGATCCGGGTTTCGTTAATACCGGAAGCTGCGAGAGTAAGATTACCTTCATCGACGGCGACAACGGAATTCTTCGCTATCGCGGCATTCCTATCGAAGTGCTGGCAGAAAAATCGACATTTCTCGAAACGTCCTACTTGCTCCTCTTTGGAAAGCTTCCAACTGCCACTGAGCTCGGAAAATTCACCGAAGATATCAAGCGTCATACGATGCTTCATGAAGATATCAAAAATTTCTATGACGGATTCCCTCGCGACGCCCATCCGATGGCTATCCTAGCGTCTGTTGTATGTTCACTCTCGACTTTTTATCAAGATGAATCGGGAAGCGAAGATGAGCTGCGTTACCGCAACATCATTCGCTTGATGGCTAAATTGC
This sequence comes from uncultured Bdellovibrionales bacterium, assembly GCA_964435675.1. Lineage (GTDB taxonomy): Bacteria > Bdellovibrionota_C > UBA2361 > UBA2361 > CAYTAW01 > CAYTAW01. Next base: position 2,934 of record CAYTAW010000153.1, on the reverse strand, counting down.
CGACGATAGCGGCATTTGCGTATAAAAAGTCGATCGGTCAGCCGTTCATTTACCCGGAAAACCGGCGCAGTTACTGTGAGAATTTTTTACACATGATGTTCGCGGTTCCTTCTCAGCCGTACGAAGTCGATCCCGATTTTGTCGATGCGCTCAACTTGTTGTATATCCTGCACGCCGATCATGAGCAAAACTGCTCGACCTCGACTGTTCGCCTGGTGCGAAGCAGCATGGCGAACACATTTGCTTCGATTGCAGCCGGTATTTGCGCACTTTGGGGGCCACGGCACGGTGGAGCGAACCAGGAAGTAATCGAGATGCTCGAATTGATTCATCGTGAAGGCGGAAAGGTATCGAAGTACGTCGACATGGCAAAAGATAAATCGAGCAGCTTCCGCTTGATGGGTTTCGGGCACCGTGTCTACAAGAACTTCGACCCGCGCGCGAAGATCCTCAAAGCAACATGCGACAAGCTATTCGCCAAGCGCCGCGTCTCTGACCCGCTGCTTGATATTGCCAAAGAGCTCGAAGAGGCGGCGCTTAAAGATCCGTACTTCGTCGAGAAGAAACTTTATCCGAACGTCGACTTCTATAGCGGCATTATATACAAGGCGATGGGCATTCCCGTTCCCGCTTTCACCGTAATGTTTGCGTTGGGACGTTTGCCAGGCTGGCTCGCACACGCTGTGGAACTAGACTCTGAAAAGAGCAAAATCGGCAGACCGCGTCAGATCTATCAGGGACCCGTTAAGTCGGAGTATGTCCCGGTTGAGAAGCGTTCTAGCTAGATCCCTATTATTAGGTAATCTATTCAAAACTATCATATTTCCGGAAATGGTCATTCTGCGTGACCTGGTTCTTGAGTAGCGCTATGCTACGATGAGGGGAATGAAGCTCCCGAACGACCTAAGCGACGAGGCGGCAGAGCGCCTGAAACAGGTTCTCTCTGGCCGTGCCGCTGTTCGGGATGATTTTTCCGCTGATCATAGCATTCGTGCAAGACCTTTAGACGATAGAGAACTCCGCATGCTCACGGAAAGCGTCCCGATTCGTATTGCAGTCGTCGACTGCGAGCAGCGCTTCCGCTTTTCGAACTATGCGCACCGCCAATCGTGGGCCGGAGATGGCGCAGAGATTATCGGAAAAACGATGAGTGAAGTTCTCGGGCCCGAGAACTATCAGAGTGCGCAGCCCTACGTCGAGCGCGCCCTCGCTGGCGAAGAAGTAACTTTCGAAATGACGGTAGCGTACACAGCTACCGAGCCTCGCTTTGTGCGTGTGCACTATCTTCCGCAATTCGATCTCGATACCAATGTTACCGGTTGCTTGATTCTGGCGCTCGACATCACCGAGCGACGCCTCTCGCAGGAAGCGCTCCGTCAGAGTGAAGCGCGTTTCGGGCGCTTGGTTGAGCACACGCCGGTAATTCCCTGGGAGATGGACGTCAAATCACAGCTTTTTACCTATGTTGGTCACCGCGCCGAAGAAATTCTCGGTTACCCGATGAGCGAGTGGCGCAAGCCGCGCTTTCGCTCCAAGCACGCGCATCCTGACGATGTGAAGCGCATCTGTGATGAATTCGATCGGGTGGTGGCCGAGGGAAATGAACTCGAGATCGAGTACCGGCTCAGGCATCGTGATGGATCGATTTTTTGGTTCCGCGATCTAATCAGCGTTATCCGCCGTAACGGCGAAGCAATCGCGCTGCAGGGATTGTTGATCGACGTTACGCTTGCGAAAGAAGCCGACTTCGAAAGGCGGAAGCTCGAAGACCGGCTGCGCGAATTTCAGAAGATGCAGGCGCTGGGAACACTTGCCGGCGGCATTGCGCATGATTTCAATAACATTCTTGGCGGCATTATCGGTTACGCAGAGCTCGCGCTGAGCAGCGCAAAAAATCCGCAACAAGCGCAGTCCTACATCGAGCGCATACGCGATTCATCCTACCGCGCGCGCGACTTGGTGAAACAGATTCTCTCTTTTTCTTCTGGGCGCGCCGTGGAGCGTGAAAACGTGATGCTCAGCTGGATAGTGCGCGAGGTGCTTCAGCTTTTGCGCGCTTCGATCCCGGCGGCGATCCAGGTTGAGCTTCGCGAAGAAGATCGAGACCTAATGGTTTCGGCGAATGCGACGCAGATTCATCAGGTAGTGCTCAATATCTGCACCAACGCTGCGCATGCGATGCGCGGCGGCGGACAAATTAAGATTCAACTTGAAAAAGTGCCGGTCGATCAAGTGATTTCGCGGAAGATCGCTGAACTGAGCATGTGCGACTATGCCCTCGTGCGCATCACAGATAATGGACACGGGATGAGTCCTGAAATTATGGCGCGTATTTTCGAGCCTTATTTCACCACCAAGCCGGCGGGAGAGGGATCAGGTCTTGGACTCGCGGTGGCGCATGGCATCATCGCCAATCACGGCGGCGCGATCTCAGTACAAAGCGAACTCGGCGCCGGTTCGACGTTCGAAGTATTTTTACCGCTGCAGGAAAATGTCGAAACGGCGCTTCCAGAACCGGCTCAACAGTCGGATGAATCAGATGACGCGCTCGCCGAAGCGGTTGGCCGACGGATACTTTTCGTAGACGACGAAGCATCGCTTGTCGATATCGGCCGTGAGATGCTTCAGCATATAGGATTTGATGTGATCGGATTCGCCAGTAGTACACAAGCGCTTGCGTATTACCTGGAACATCACGGCGAAATTGATCTTCTTATTACCGATCAAACGATGCCGGATCTAAATGGCGACGCGCTGATTCGGAAAATGCGTCAGATTCGCCCTGATCTGCCGGTGGTCCTGTGCACCGGATACAGCGCTCTGATTGATAAAAAGGGCGCCGAACAGCTTGGGGTGAACGCTTTTCTTGCAAAACCTTATTCAATTGTCGAGCTTTGCAGCTCGGTAAAAAGCGTGCTTGGCGTTCCGCTGTAA
>CAYTAW010000152.1:748-8016 GCA_964435675.1 uncultured Bdellovibrionales bacterium | reverse complement strand
CTTAACGTGCGCGTTGGCGTCACCGTCGCCGTATTTGTTGGAGTTATCGTTGCCGTGTTTGTCGGCGTTGCTGTGTAATACGGCGTCGATGTTGGCTCCGGAGTCTCGGTAGGTTCTCGAGTTGGAGTATACGACGGAACGGGTGTGAGTGTGGGAGCCGGGTTCGGCGTCTTCAAACTACAGCCGCAGCTCTTGGTCGGTGTCGCGGTCGGGTTTTCGGTAGTTTTTTCCGGCGTCGGAGTGCTGGTCGATGTCGGTTCTCCACTCGTGCACGGAGTCGGAGTTGCGTTCACATTTTCGGAGCCATGGTGCCGTTTACCGCGATACCAGTTCCACCACCCCCCATCGTTTCTCCGCCCCCAGCCGTTACCTCGCCCGCTATCGGCGTTGGCATTCGGCACCAGCATGAACAGAGAGAAAAAGAATAAAGCGAAGAAAAAACGCTTAGAACATTTGAAATGAACACACGTAGACAACATCAGACGTACTCCTGACAATAAGGACCCAAACACTAGGACTTCTAATTATTTTGTGAGAGGAACCTGCATTTTCATACAGGTCAGCAACTAGGTCCCTGTTAGTGTGGGTGGGTGTCAGCTCGCAGTTCGATTACTCTATTGCGTCAGACGTCAGACGGACTTGTGCGAGGAAAACATTAATCACAAAATATTAATTGAGTCAAAAATATTTTTCTCCCTTCGCTGGAATACCCATTTGTTGCCGACTTTTTCTTCTTTTTACGGTCACCTGTGCTGTTCGACTCATACAACTACCTCTGTCAAACAAGCTAACTATTTCTATATTTCTAAACAGTGAATTGTCGTGCGCATACTATTACAGATTCAGCGATCCGTTTCTGCCACTTTAAGGGGCGCTCTTACCAAGCTCACCCGCCCTTCCCATTTCGGACAATTTCCGTCTTGAAGGGAGTGGCATAGCTCCAGACCAATTTTTTTCTACTCTGTGCAGAAAGTTCATAAATCCATGCTTCAACTCAGAGATCTTCGGCTTAATTGGGATGATGGCACTCCCTGATAGCTTGCGAACTTCTGCCGCTGCTTTGTAATCACTTGCGTCTTTGTCGGTAGACCCAACTTAACTCCCAAAGCTCTAATTGCCAAAATGTGGTACATGATTTGTGCGAGCTTTTAGCGGTATCTGCAACGTACATTTCAAAAAAAATAATAAAAACATATGGTTAACTAAGTCTTTAAGCTTTCAGGTGCATTTTATTGAAAATGAATAAAGAGCGCCATTTTATTAACAATTTCAAATAGTCAACGATTTAATATGTAGGGAGAACTACGTCGTTTGCCCTTTCCATGGAGGGGAAGATCTTTGGCTATTTCGCTTTCAAGCAATATCGCTTCATCAAAAGCTCAGGGAAAGCTTAGCCAAACCACGTCCACAGTTTCTAAAAATTACGAAAAATTATCGTCTGGATTAAGAATCAATCACGCTAGCGACGATGCCGCTGGATTAGCGATTGCTACTGCACTCAATAGCAAGCAACGAATAATGTCTGCTGGCGTTCGAAATATAAACGACGCCATATCTCTGTTAAATATTGCAGACGGTGCCACACAGGAGCTGAGTAATATACTAGGAAGAATTCTTGAACTAGCTGAACAGTCTGCGAATGGTACTAATAACCTCGAACAACGCTCAGCGCTTGATAAGGAGGCTCAAGCACTCCGCAATGAATATAACCGCATACTCACGACTACTGAGTTTAATGGCAGAAAAATAGCTGATGGATCGATGGGATCACTTCAGGTCCAGGCAGGATTAGACTCAACTTCTAACAGTCAATTAGCTGTTAGTCTCGATAGCTTTGATGGTGGCAGTGTAAGTACGGGAGGTGCTGTAGCTGTCGATGGCAACCAACAGTATGTTGAGGTTGCCTATAATTCGCAGCTCCTTTGGGCGGGTGGTGAATGGACAGTCGAAGGGTGGTTCAACAGAAGTACCTCAGATGCGGGGCAAGGCTCGATTTTTTCGCAAGCCTGGAATGGATCCGGCATTTACAGTTATCTCGGGACTATAAATGCTGACGGAGCTGTTGAGATACACTTAGGTACAACTGCTAACCCAGGTGCAGGACAAGATCCTAAGGTATACAGAAGTGCTGCCGGAGTGTTCCAATCCGGGCAGTGGAATCATTTAGCCGTGGTAATTGATGATCAGAATTCTCCTCACCTATTTATTAACGGCGAAGAAACACCAATGAGTTTTTTTGGCTATGATACGGCCTATGTACCTGGCTCGCTTAATGTCGGTCTGGCAATAGGAACATATTATCCTCACGGTGAGCCTTGGGGAGGAGGCGCGAGCACCACTCCTTTTACTGGTAGCATTGATCAGTTTCGCGTATCTAATGTCGCGCGTTATACCTCCACTTTCAGCGCTTCTCGGTCGCAACTTGCAACTGACAGCAACACTCTCTTACTGTTAAACTTTGAAGAGGGTTCTGGAACCACTGCACGTGACGATAGCGGGAATGGAAGAAATGGTACGCTTAAGAATTCTGCCACGTGGACACAAGGTTATTCACCGACGACTGCTGAATTAGCTCCTTTTTCTATTCAATCAAGGGCAGACGCATTAGATACACTTCGAATAATTGGAACATCCTTAACGAACCTGTCAACATCACGTGGTAAACTCGGCGCATTCCAATCACGAACTGAAATTGCTGCCCGAAACCTCGAATCTATGCGGACTCAATTCGCTGAAGCAGAATCACGGATCGTTGATGTTGATGTCGCACAATCGACTTCTGAATTAATACGAAATCAAGTATTACAGCAATTTCAAACTGCAATCCTTTCCCAGTCATCGTTGCAACATGATATAGCATTACAGTTGCTAGAAACCTAACCAATCCCAATTTGCTCTTTGTTGATACAGCCAAACTTTCTACCAACCTGACGTCGAAAGTAATCACGAAAAATTTACTAACTATCGAAATTCAGCAAAGAAAAAGTTAGTGCCCCCCAAATTAGAATTAAACGTTAATCGCTAATTTTGCCCGCCGTACTGAGTTGGCTCGAGAATTTGGGAAGCACCCCACACGTTTTGCTTAAGGTCTGCTTGTAAACTAAAATATCAGTGCCCAAGTTCAGCATTTCAAAGCAACAATGTAGGAAACATAGTGGGGCCAGTTGTGCTAATAGATTCAAGCATTCATCAGCAACAAAGGGGGCTAGAAAGCGCTGCCTTATCACGAGTTGAAGTCTCAGCAATTTATAGACATCTGGGACCAATAGCCGATCGCATCACTGAAATTACACATTTTAAGGAAACGATCAGAAACTTTTCTGCAACTCAGGGCATTGCCTTCAACGAAACGGCAACAAATAAGCTACTAGAGGTTATGGGATCATGCATAGATGATCCGAGCAGAATTTCAGCATTGCCTAATCTTCTCTTTAATTTCAGACAATCAATTCCAACCAAGGTTCAACCTTCGATTTCTACAACTACCAAGGCTGTGCTTGCGAGGGGTGACGCTCTAGTGGGAGAGGTGGTCCTACAACTTGCCCGCGCAGCTTTGGAAGTTAATGGACTAACCGATCATCAAGGCTCTCTGATTCCTTTGGCGCAAGGTGGTCATAACTGGGCATTTAGTAATCTAAAGGATTTAGTAGTTCTCGTTTCCAAGGGTCGTATCGCGAATCCGATTGAAACCTATTACTTGCGTAATTGGTGCTTAAATCAACTTTCGGCTTTAGGACTGCCTGATGCTCAGATATTTTCAATTGGAAAAGCGCCGATTACACACCTTATTGGTAGTCTGATACCAGGTGAGCAACTTGGGAATTTACTCTGGTCAGCGCAAATATCCGACGGTTCGCACCGTGATGTTGATAAAGCACTTGCAGGACTTGGAAACTTTCTCGCTCAACTTCGTGGTGTCACCTGTCAGGGAGTTGGTCCGCTGACACTCGCAAGCGATGGCTTTTCTTTTAGCGGTAAATATCGTTCATGGTCAGAATATATCCACTCGCATACAGAGCATGTTCTAGAATTAAGCTCCGTCATATTAGAGCACGGACTGCTCTCTACTGCTCAGTTACGGAAGCTCTGCGACTCCGCTGACGCTCTTTCGGAAATTCACTTACCAACTTATTTGGTAATGGCTGATCCAAATAGAAATAATTTTTTTGTTTCTAGCGATCTTGAATCATTTTGGACTACTGATTGGGATGGATCCTTAGCTTCAAATGATATTGAAATGGTCGGAAGATTATATATGTCGTGGGTTGAAAGAGGGACGGTTTACAAAACCGTTGACGAGCGTCGAAAACTTTTTACCCAAATAATTGAAAAGCTGATTGATAACGAGTCAGAACGCGAGGATTTTGTTTCGAAAGCATTGAGCTGGGTTGCTCTTTATAAACTTCGTGAGGCGTCCGAAGCGTTAAAAGCCTTGCTCGTTAGCACGAGTAAGAATGAATTGGTGATCCCAAAGGGGGTAGTGAAGGAATTCCAGGGAATTGGGGCTATGGTAGATTCTCAGAATGGTACCCCACGATAATATGTTAGGACTTAACTTTTTTCACCAATCAGGCATTGCGCAATTCGCCTAACCCGCTAGTTTCATTAGCGAAACATGACGGGAGCAGCAGTTCTTTTATACTTTACGCCTACGACTAAACGATAATTCAGCTACCGATCATAAAGTTCGCACGGTCATTTATCGACTTCTTTATCAGGGAATACTGACACACCTCGGTTCGATTGTGTGAGCCATGTCCCGAATCTTCAAGGAAGAAGAGAGAGATGAACCTGACGTTTGGCCAGAAATCCGGCGTAATTAGATCCATCAATCAGCTCCAAAAGATGACTGATGCTCAGTCTCGTTCACTGGAGCGACTCTCAAGCGGAATCAGAGTCTCAAGCGCACAAGACGATGCAGTCGCTATCGGACTAGCCGACTCACTGCGCAGTCGCAAAAGTGTCTTCGTCCAGGCCCTGCAAAATGTAAATAATGGGATCTCCCAGGTCAATGTCGCCGGAGAGGCGAGTGAACAGCTCGACAATATTGTCACGCGAATTAAGAGCTTGGCGGAGGCGGCATCCAATAGCACAATATCTGACGCTCACCGCGCTGCACTTAATACCGAAGCACAAGCACTCAGTGAAAGTTACAACGAGATCATCGCCTCTACAAAGATAAATCAAACTAACGTCTTCGATAGTTCGACAGCGTCGTTCTCAGTTCAGGCCGGCTATCGAGGAGCAGATATCGGAATCGATCTGAGCATTCAGAGAAGTGAATACGCCAACGTTGAAGTTGGCGGTTCCGGATTATCTGCGGGCGACAAGGTGATCCCCTATGGCCTGTCATACTCCGGTGACTACGCAATATTTATGTCAGATGCTGACGATCTGGATTCATCAAGAGTCGAAGCCGATGGATCACAGTACGACATCTTCGTGCAGAATATGACGACTGGAAGCGTAGAGAAAGTCAGTGTCGGAACAGTCAACGTTGCCGGATCGAACACGGAATCTTCCTCTTATTTTTCGAGTGGGCAGGTCAGCGATGACGGCAGATATGCAGTCTTTTATGGAACAGGTGCTGCCACGCTCGGCTCTTCGGCCGGCGCGCATCTTTTCATGCGGGATCTTGAAACTGACACGACAAGTTTAGTCAGTGTCAGCTCATCTGAGGTTGAAAATAATGGCGCACTTGGCGTGGGAGCCTTCTCGATGAGCGGCGATGGCCGCTACGTCGTTTTTGAGTCTGAATCAACTAACCTAAGTAGTGCGGATGTCGATGCCACGCGTGATATTTTTCTAAGAGACACCGTAGCCGGTACAACGACACTAATCAGCGTCAGCTCATCAGGAACCAAGGGGAATGGGACCAGCTCATCACCCCAAATCAGCACCGATGGCCGGTACATAACATATGTATCAGCTGCTACAAATCTGGTGAGTGGTGATACGAACGGACTATCAGACATTTTTTTATTCGATCGCGTAACGGGAACGACTACCAGAGTCAATAAAACCGATAGTGGCTCAGAATTCACTAATGGCAATTCATCCGCCGCTGACATCAGCGCCGACGGGCGATATATCAGTTACCAGTCAACAACAACGGATCGTGGCGTTTCCGGAGGATACAGCCAGATTTACCGGTATGATAAACAGAGTGGCCAAACGGTGCTGGTCAGCCAGAGCGATGCCGGAAGCAGCGGCAATAACGATAGTCTTTACGCCAGCATTTCAGCAGATGGAAATCAGATAGCGTACCGGTCAACCGCCTCAAATCTAGTCAGCGGAGATACCAACGGATATCAAGATATATTTGTAACTGACGTATCTACGGGAGTAACACGCAGAGTAAGCGTATCGGACTCGGGTGCGCAGGCAAATGGCAATAGTGGCGCGAGCACGACATCGACGCCTGCCGCGGCCTACAATTCTTTCGCCAATGTAATCAGCGGAAACGGTAAAAAAATTCTTTTCGACACGGGGGCGACAAACCTCACTTCTGGAACCACACTTGGCAACTACGCCAGCATCATCAACGGCAATCCGATTTTCGAAGAATACACCGTTACTCCAATGAGCGGCGTGGTATTGAGTAGCCAGACAACTTCCGAGAATACGGCCTATAATATGAGCAGTTATCAGGATGAGTTGACTGTTTTCAAGGGTAAAGTGTCTGCGTCGAGTTCCCGGCTGGAGCAGGCCCTGCAAAACATTGATGCCATGGTTAGTGACCTAGATCAGGCACGCGAACGAATTATCGGCGTCGATATAGCAGAGGAACTTGCTAATCAGGTCAGTCTGAGCTTGAAGAAACGAGTGGCCGTTCAGACCATAAAGTCAGAATTCCAGGTTAGTAAAACTACTCTTTCATTGCTTAGCGAATCGCAATCCTTACCCGGATAACGTTCCGCCTGTTTCAACTCCGCTACCAATCTACGGAATCAGAAGACTGTTAAAGGCGTGGCCTGAGCGTGACAAGTGAAACGCAGAACAGAAACGATGAAATAGAAGAGAAGCAGTATCGTCGTCCACGGCCGCAAATACCTCGGAGCAGGTACATCTCCTTCCATCTGTTCCAACCTTGTAAACCCCTCCTACTGTAAGTCACCTGACTATTTTTTTTGGTTACAATGCGAGCACTCTCGTCTACCGTACCGTGTCGGTTCGCGCTCGATAATGCACACAATATCAACACGTTATTGATATTTTTCAATTAAAGTAGATTCTCCATTCTGACGAAAAAAACTACACATATATCT
>CAYTAW010000152.1:0-738 GCA_964435675.1 uncultured Bdellovibrionales bacterium | reverse complement strand
CCATACAAAATCTCATGCCGCCCAATAAATTCTTCGAATTCATTTTTTCTGTAGGTAATTCGAATATTTTCGAGAAGAAATGTGAAATCAATTAAGTCAGGAAATTATTTAGTTTTGTTACTAACGTTAATACAAGTCCTATATACAGAGACTCTACAGGCAATATCTCAGGAAAATGCTGCGAGGGATAAATCTCAAGCTGAATATTGTTATTATATAAAAAATTTAATGTGTGAAATAAGCAGTGTTGGGATTTGTGAGGCAAAAATGTCTACATGGATCAAACATACGTCACACAATGGAGAATGTGGCTATGAACACCAAACAGCTGCATGTCCGTTATCAGCTACCTCTAAGAAAGAATGTAGACCTTCAAAAACGAATGTTAAGTGTGGTCATGAAGCGAATATAGATGTACTTATGAATTTGGATCCCGATAAGTTTACCGGCTGGTGTTCATGCTCGTGTGTTTCCGAAGAAGGACAAGCGCAGGAAAATTCTCCGGATAACCGCGATGTACCAAATGGAAACGTTTCAGCAGAGCTGTGCGAAGCCTTTAATAATGAAAAATGTAATTACTGGCCGAGCGATTATGAAATTGGCCTAGATCCACATAAAGATGAGGAAGTGTTAGAAGGCCATCGGGGAGTTATCAAGTGTGAGTATTTTAAGCATACACCCGAAGAATTATTGCCGATGCGGTGACCAATCAGGGTGGAAGACCCTATTTTTTAGTAG
>CAYTAW010000151.1:0-8017 GCA_964435675.1 uncultured Bdellovibrionales bacterium | reverse complement strand
CCCGACGTGGTGCTTGTACCGCGCGATAAGCCGCTCGCAAATGTGTTATCACTTGCGCCGAGCGATTGGAAACTCGAGTATTCTGACTCCGGATTTGCCGTATTCACGCCACTGCAAAAGTAGCGGATCGAATACTAACTCGGGCGAAAGTCGGTTTTGGAATTTACCGATTTTACGAACGCAGCTAATAGCTTGGCGCAATTCTCCAAATCTTTCAGGCTACACACTTCCGCCTGCGTATGCATGTAGCGATTTGGAACACCGATGCTTCCGGCAGCCACTCCGCCCCGTACAATCTGAATAGCGTTTGCGTCGTTGCCGAGAAGCTTGGACGAGGGTGATGGCTGATAGGCAATCTTACCCTTCTTTGCGGCGGCTACGAGCATGCGCTCGACAACCGGATTGACGTTCGGACCACGGCAGACCGCGGGCCCAGCGCCGAGTTTAATTGGCGTAGATCGGGAACCCTCGCTGGCCGGGTTGTCGGAGGCGTGCGTAACGTCCACGGCGATACCGACTTCGGGATCAATCGAGAACGCGGCAGTAGTTGCGCCGCGTAAGCCGACTTCTTCCTGCACCGTGCTTACGGCGTAGAGCGCGACATCAATCTTGCTCGCGGCGCACAATCGAAGCGCTTCCATAACGATAAAGAGTCCGACGCGATCATCGAGCCCCGGTCCGCAAATAAGATCGTTGCCAAGCATTATTGTCCCGAGCGTAAACGTCGCGGGATCACCTACCGCCACCAACTTTTCCGCTTCCTTTTTGTTCTTGGCGCCGATATCGATCCAGCATTTGGATATATCGAGTTTCATGCTGTTGCGCTCATCCGGTGTTTGCTGATGAATCGGCTTGCGTCCGAAGACGCCGGGCACTTCGCCCTTCGCTCCGTAGATCGTAACGCGAGATCCGAGGAGAACGCCGGCATCGATGCCGCCCAGCGCGGTAACGTAGATGAAGCCGTCATTGGTGATGTGCGTAACCATAAAACCGATCTGATCGCAGTGTCCCGCGAGCATGATACGTTTTTTTGCTTTGGGGTTGAGCGCAACGATCAAATTTCCGTGCAGGTCGGACTCTATTGAATCGGCATATTTTGCCATACGCTTACGAACAACGCTTTGGATGCGTTCCTCGAAGCCGGTAGGCGACGGAGTGGTTAATAGGCTATCTAAAAATGCGCGCGATTCTTTTTCCAAGAGAAAACTCCTTGTGTTTCAATTTAGGTCTACCGGCCTTCGCCAGGCTGCGGCGCGATAATATCCTGCCGCACGGTGTATGTCAGGATATTAATTGAATTCGCGAGTGCGAAAAATCAAGCTTGCCGCCAGCAGCGTTAAAAAAGAATAACCGAGGGCATATCCAAATGCAAAAACATAATATGCACCGTCGGCTGCGGAGCCGTCTACTAGCCGATCGCTCAGGGCGAGCAGCTCGAGATTGGGAAGGACTTGATAGAAAGCGCGGAGCAGGGTCGCGACATTGGGTGATTGCTGAGCTATTTATTTGAATTGAAGAATGTACGAGGACGAACGTCCGGCCAAAAAAATCGACGCTGAAAAGACACCGATAAGCAGCGGTGTGACAACCAGTGAAGAGAAGAACATTACGAGCGCGCAGACAATCATCAATTCCATCATAATGCAGTATGCGGCGGCGGCTATAGGGAGCGGATCGATATTAAAGAAGAGCTGTATATAGAGCCCGAGCGCCACCGACATGAGCACGACCAGCGCGCCAGCGGTAATCAGCATGCCCAGCCACTTGCCAACAACGATTTCAGAACGTCTTACCGGGCGCGCTAAAATGGTAAAAATCGTGCGCTTCGAAACCTCCTTGGCGAAGAGTAGCGAGCCGGAGATAACGACGAACGCAAGCGAAAAGAGCGAGACGCAAAAGAGCCCAAAATTTAAAACTACTTGTCCCTGCTCGCCGATGGTAACCTTGCCAAAAGCCGATGCAGCGGCACAAACAATGACGGCGAAAAAAAACACCGAGAAAAGAATCTTGCTGCGCATCGACTCGCGGAAGGTATTGAGTGCTATAGAGCGTATCTTTTGAATCACGTCAGGTTCCTTTGCCTTCGTCGAATTGTACGAGTTTTACAAAAACGTCTTCGAGCGAGTCTTGCACCGGAGTAAATGACTCGACGCGCGCGTTTGCGGATACGGCGGCGCGAAGCGCCGCGTCCGCCTTATCGCGCGAACTGAATAACCCGGAGATCTTTCCGTTCTGCAAGTTCGATTGCTCCATCAACGGCAGTAAAGCGTTGCGCGCCGCGTCGCTCTCTTCGACGGTCAATTCCCAGCGCAGCGAAGACTGTCGCGGTAGATCGCTGACCGCAAAGATGCCCTTTATTTCGCCTTTCGACATGATGCTTACACGGTCGCAGAGAAATTCGACGTCGCTCAGAATGTGCGACGACATGAAAATAGTCGTGCCGAGACCTTTGAGATAGAGCAGCAGCTCCTTGAAATCTTTGCGTCCTATCGGATCGAGTCCCGAGAACGGTTCGTCGAGAATCAAGAGCCGCGGCGTGGCGATGATTGCTTGCGCCATGCCGACGCGCTGCATCAGCCCCTTCGACAAGGTGCGCAGACGCGCGTCAATGCGCCCGGAGAGTTTTACCAGTTCGAGCGCCCGTTCGCAGCATTGCCTGATTTCCCGCTGCGGAATTTCCGCCAGCGTTGCGTAGAACGTCAAAATTTCGCGCACGCTCAAATGATCGTAAAAATAGGGCTGCTCGGGTAGATAGCCGATGGCGGTACGAGCGTGCGGGTCGCGGTGATCGACGCCGAAAATTGAGATCGACCCCCTTCTAATCTTGGTGATACCAAGAATTGATTTAATCGTGGTCGTTTTTCCCGCCCCGTTGTGACCCAGGAAACCGAACGATTCGCCGGGTGCAACCGAAAGGGAGATATTCTTCAACACCTGTTTGTTGGTTATCAGCCAGTGACCGCGATAGGTATAGGAGAGGTTCGCTATATTGAGCGCTGAAACGTTTTCAGTCGTGGTCATGATTTTCGTCCGAGTCGCTTGTGGTTGCTGGTGCTTTTTATGGCGCCTCCGTCGAGAGTATAACGTCCCCCGTATGGATCAGAAAGTGATACTTCCGCATCAAGGAAAGGAGCAAGCGCTTCGATTGAGGGGGGATTCTCGCCGCGGGCGGCGCGAAAGCGTTCGAGCGCGCCCTCGAGCCGACGAAGATCGCGCTCGTAGCTCAATTCACGGAGGCGGTCGATAAGTACCTTGCGGGCAAACTGATCGTCAGTCGTTTTAAGGATATTTTCGAGAAAGGCGATGGCCTGCCCCGGATCGTCTTGAAGCGCTACGGTTTTGGCGGCAAGGCCGACGACCATTGGATGAACGCCGGGAAGTTTCGAGGCGCGCATGAAATCATCTTTTGCCGACTCGGGATCGTTTAAGAAATAGAGCGAAACAAAACCGCGCAGGTACGGAAACTTCCAGTAATCCGGATCGTGTTCTACGGCTTTGGTAAGCAAGGTGCGCGCCTCCGCTGGCGCGTTCACCTCCCAGGCAAGCATAGAGCCGCAAAATTCGTAGACATGGCGCGCGCGCGGATCGAGCGTCGTTACCAGATCGCACATATGGTAGAGCCACTGATAATGTTGATCGCTGGCATAGTGCTTGCCGAAGTAGTTGATCGTCCGGAACCAGAGGTAATTGGCAAGCACTTTTTCGTAGCGAAAACTTATGAATTTTACCGCATTTTCATTGGGCAGATAGAGCGCCTCGGAAGTGTGAGTGGATGCACTTTTCTGTATGACGGCGAGTCCGCGCTGCGAATGCACCGTCAGCGCAAGCATGGCGGCGATCAGCAGACAGCCTGCGCTGACTTGGAACAAACGCACGCTCATGACGCCTCCCCGCGCTGGGCTTTACGCAAATTCTTCGTCAGGGTCGACGCTTCGTGCGGATTGTTTTCAATCAATCGCTTGAAAAGCGCGGTAGCATCGGCAAAACGCTTTTGCTCAATCCAGACAAGCCCTAAATGGTTCAATGAGACGAGCGAGCAGCGTAATTCGCCACGAGGAAAGCACATTTTCTCGAGCAAGGCCGCCGCCTCTCCCGAAAGGCTCTGCCGGCGCAGCAGGTCGGCATAGCTGTTCAGTATATTTTCGAAATAGTTGCGCGCATCGGCGGAGATAAAAGAGTTGGTATCCGAGGCTGCCTGCGCGAGCGGCTCAAGGCGGGTAATGATAGACAGCTCGGGACTCTCGGTTGCTTCGCGCGTTTTGCCGCGGTGCACTTCGGGAATGCCGTGCTGCGATATCAGAATAATTGGATGGAGCGCGATGTTCAGCGGGGAACTAGGCTCGAGCGCGATCGGCGAGAACGCGCTCGCTTTCTCGATTAACCTTCCTAACGTTCCAAATGAGGGCTCGTTTGAAACCGCGTGTGCCGTTGCGTCAGCCGCGGTATCGAAGATTTCAGTACCGGCGCTGATTCGCGCAGCGCTAAAATATTCGGGAAAGAGAATACTCGGCTGATAAATAATAGTTTTCTCATCCGCGACACCTTCTATTGTCGAGAGATAGCGCGCCAAAAACCACGAGTTTTCGCTTATCACGAGCTGCGCCTGAGTGGAGTTGAGCCATTCCTCGGTTATCCGCGCCGGTTCACGATAGTTTTTTAGGTGATTGAGTTCGGCCAACGTAGTTTCGACTGGAGATACGCAAATGATCGCTGCAATTAATAGCGTTGCGAACGCAGGCATTGCGCGCAGAAGCTTGAAATAGTCGGCGGCGGCGCAGAGCGCGCACAGGCAGAGCGCGGAAAGCAGCGCGAACGCCGGCAGCCACGGGTCGCCATCCCAACCCGCAAAAAATAAATAATTTCCGGCTGCAATTGCGCAGACGCAGGCGCTCTCACGCGGGCGTGTGCGCAGCATTATGACCATAGAGAGTATGGCTATGGTAACAGTGAGCGCCGGGGGGAAAATGCGCAATTTTTCGAGGTCGCCGCTAAAGTGCAGCAGCGGATTAGCGACTAATCGATCGAATCCGTCGAGCGCGCTGGTATGTTCTTCCGCGGAGGAGCTTACCCGCAAATAGCGATCGCGGGCATCGCTAATCACATTCCAAAATCGGAGCACAGTATCGGGCGAACCGCTATTGAGCGGAGGGTTTTCGAGCGCGCGGATCGGTAGATACGCGTACACCGCAGCACCACTGAAACAAAATACGGTCAGAATGCACAACGATTTGCGCACCCGGGAATCGCTGCTGATAAGGATCAAAGCGAGCGGCGCGGCGCTAAAGAGCGCAGAGACGTGGTTACCTAATGCGAGCCCGCCAAGAAACGCGGCGGCGGCAAGCGGGCGCGTATCTTTATCTCTAATTGAAATCACGGTGAGCAACGCCACTGCGATCAAGAAGAGCGCATTTAAAATATATACTTCAGCGCTAAAGACTTGCTTGATCAGTGCGGGCATTAATACCGCGCTCACTATTAACGCAATCAAGGCGCAGAGCGGCGCGAGGCGCTGCGTTGGCTTGGGGATCAATGTCCCGATAAGTGATGTCAGCAGCGGAAGCATCGCAATCAGCGCCGCGCCGCTCAACAGTATGATGCGCCAGGGAATCGGACCAATTGGCATGAGCGCAAAGAGATTGGCAGCCATGGCGTAGGTCGGAAAGCCAGCGGGATGTGCAATATCGAGTGCGTAGGCCTGGATGATAAACTCGCCCGAGTCGCGCCAATAGACGGAGCTAGGCGTCATCCAGACGATCCCGGCCCATAGAATCCAGGCTATAAACAATGAGAGCGGACGCATGTCACAAAGGTAACGCGCGAGATGGGATTCGGATAGAAGGTATCCTACCGTTGGATTGAGCTGCTCAGGGTATTCGATTTCGGTAGAGTTACCGCGAAATACTAAAAAAAAGGGGAGCCAGAGGCCCCCCTTTATAGTTAGATTTTCAGGTACCTATTATAGTCCGTCCAATCCACCGTTGGAGCTGTTCCAGTTGAAGGTAACCCCTGATCCACCCGAAACGTGTCTTGCGGTTCCTGTGAATCCGGCGGTCGTTCCCGTCATCGACAAGCTTACGCCGTCCGAGAGGGCAGCAATCCCCGGAAGAAGAGTTCTGCAGTTTGTCTGGTTGCAGCTTTTGTATACTTCTGCGTCTACGAAATAAGCTTCTTCAGCTGTTGCAACGTTACGAAGGTCGCTCTTAGCGCGAGCATCGAAACCACGTTGGCGGTATTCAGCAAATTGAGGGATAGCGATGGCGGCAAGAATACCGATGATCGCCACGACGACGAGCAATTCAATAAGAGTAAAACCTTTTTGATTCTTCATTTCATTCTCTCCAATACACTAAAGCGTTTCTTAATCGTGGGTAGCTAATTTCATTTGATGTTGCGATCCCCTTCCCCGATTCGGCCTATCCCCCAACAGGACTGGCGCTTTATGTAGGTCGTGTGATGCAACGTCGCTTCCCACTAGAGCAAGTCGGATGCCAAGCAAAAATGATTTAGTGATTTTCGCGATTATTATTTACCTTAGTAAAACCAAATACTTACGCGGTTGGCACAGCTCTTTCCCAGACCAGCCAAAAGACAAAAATTGTCCCTTTGGCAAAAATTGTCCCTTCATAACTCATTAAAGAGACGATGCGGGTTGCTGGATGCTTCACGCTACAATTAAATAATACCCTAATGGCAGACATTCGGGAACTGACTACCGTAGAGCAGTGGAGCCAGGCGCTCCCGACGCTGCTCACTTTAAGGCCTGATATCACTCAAGAAGCCCTGCTTGAGAACAGAGCGGCGTGCTTAGCGGGCGGTTACCGGCTTTTCGGACTCCTGATTGGGGGCACGATAGTCTGCATTGCCGGGATAAATATCCGACCTCACATACAATATGGCCGGCAGATGGAGATCGAGGACTTCTCAACGCATCTTCACCATAAACGCAAGGGGTATGGCAGCCTGCTACTGCAATACCTATTTGAGCTCGCCAAGAAAGAGGGGTGTTTCCGGGTAAAGCTGGATTCGGGCAACTCTCGTACCGATGCGCACGCGTTCTATGAGCGAGCGGGTATGAAGCGTACCGGCTTCCGGTTCGAGTATAGGTTTTAGGATTCGCTAGTCGGCCAAATCTTCGCCGATTTGGTATTTCTGACAACGGTAGCGAAATGAGCGCATGTTGACGCCGAGCAGGTCGGCCGCCTTTTTCTTCGCGCCTTTTGTCTGCTGTAGCGCGTTCTCAAGATACATGCGCTCCAATTTGGCAAGCACGCTGTCGAGATCGACGGGTAGTGAAATCGAATTATCTATTAAAATCTGCGTTTCTTCCTGTTGCGAGTTTATCGGGCTTTGGGTTGCATTCTTCTGCATGGCTTCGGGGAGATGTTCGGGAAGGACGACATTGCCGCCCAGGACCAACGCCCGTTCGAGAATATTCTCAAGCTCGCGCACATTGCCCGGATAATTATACGTGAGCAGTATCTGCATTGCGGCGGGTGAAATCGCATGCCCATCTAAATCCGGGGAGATACGCCGTAAAAATTTTTGCGCAAGCAGAGGTATGTCTTCGCGTCGGTCGCGAAGCGGCGGCAGTTTAATATTAATTACGTTTAGCCGGTAATACAGATCTTCGCGGAAGCGGAATTCCGATACTTCGTTTTTCAAATTCTTGTTCGTTGCGCCGATAATGCGAACATTTACCGGGAGATCCCGCTCGCCGCCAACGGGCCGGAGCACTTTCTCTTGCAAAACGCGCAGCAGTTTTGCCTGCATCGCCAGAGGCAGTTCGCCAATTTCATCTAAGAAGAGTGTCCCACCGTCCGCTTGGCGGAATAATCCGTGATGATCGGCAATTGCGCCGGTGAATGCTCCTTTGCGGTGACCGAACAGCTCGCTTTCGATTAGATTTTCTGGAATGGCTCCGCAGTTGACAGCGATAAACGGCTTACCGTTGCGGTTTGATAGTTGATGAATGGCGCGTGCAGCGAGCTCTTTACCAGTTCCCGTTTCTCCGCCGATT
>CAYTAW010000150.1:0-8039 GCA_964435675.1 uncultured Bdellovibrionales bacterium | reverse complement strand
TTATTCTCTCGTAACGGTTTTATTTTGTGACACGCTCTACGTGTTCGAAGGAAGTATTAAGCCGCGCCTAATGAGATCTGCCTCGACATCTCGGATTCGCGCCTCATCCATACTTAGCGTTAACAGATGATGAGTCGGCACGAACGGAGTCTTTTCACGTATCGATTGCGGCTCAATCGAGCTGGTAAGGGAACTGCGTCGGGGACGAATAACAACTGGCAGATTAGCTTCCGGTTGATCTGGTATCATACTTTCAGGGAGAGTCTCCATGGAGGTAATGCGGAATATGCTCTTTAAGCTATTCCGATACTGATCCATGCCAACGGGCTGGCGCTCGATAAGATCAGCGGGCTGTAATGCTACCACCAGCGACTTCTCTTGCAGATTTTTGGCGATTAATTCGAAATTAAAAAAGACCGAAATTTCCCCATTGAAATTTGTAATAACAAAAGGAAAGTACTGTGTCGCTTCGATCGGATCTACCCCCAGCGGATATTCAGAGTCGTTATCTACAAAAATCGCGACACCGGGGATGGGGCTGGTAGCTCGTGGCGAAATGGTTTTTAAAACCCCACGCCCATCCTCGAGCGAACGGAGTGGATAATCGAGCCGTGGTGCAATGATTCCAAGAAATTTGGAGATACGGTCTATATCGACTGCTATTCCCATTTCTTTATTCGGAAAGAGTTCAAACACTGCTACTGAACCAAGCACGTAATCGCTTTGAATCACCAGAGGAACGTTTTGCTTGAATGCGGTTTGAGTTTGCTCGATAAAAGCAAGCGTCGGCGGAAAAAAGCGGATATCTTCGGAGAGTGTTGCTAGCGATTTCATGAATTTGAAGAGGTCGCGCACGCGGAGCGACTCTTCCTTTTCTTCGGGATCGAACTCTTCTTCGGGATCGAGGTCCGAGGCTGAGGGTGATTGGAGATCGTCAAGATCTGATTCTATTGGATCAATATCCCCGTCGCATCCAATGCCACTCTCAGCGGGCGTTTCGGGGGAACTTGGTATAGTTGCTGCCAGCGCGATAGACACGGGTTGACCACTAAAAAATAGATTAATTGCAGCGGTATCATATCGGTCTTCATGTATTCAATCGAGCGATATCATGTTCTAATTAGGTTAGGATTCGATTGTCTGATCGTGTAAGAGGGAAGCCTGATACTCGCTCCAAATGTTCAGCTGTTCGAATTCGATCTGAAACGGCTGACCATTACAATCCATAAAGAATATATTTTCGCTTTGAGTTACCTGCCATGAAGAGGATGTCGAGATTTCCCGTGCCAGCTCGGCCAACTGTTCTTCGGATATACGGAAAAACTGGATAGGCTCGACCCAATTCTCCTTAGTTCCGCGCAACGCGTGACAGAAACGCTCAATTTGGAGCGAATTGAAAAAATAAACGCCGAAATGGCATTCGGCGTAGCGCCGCAAGTTGAGGCGTAGCGCTTTTAGCTCAGGCAGGCCAACGCTCAGCCATTGACGAAATCCCTCTTGGTGATCAAGTTCCAAAAGCGTCGGCGCATCGTCCGAGAGGGGGTTTGCTGAAAATTGGAGTTTTGAAGAGTAACAGTGCAAATATACCAATATGCGGTAAAGCAGGGATGAGATCTCTTCGTTTGGATATTTGGGCAATTTGAGTCGAATTTTTTCGAAGATATTGCGGTCGGCCGCGGTGAAATCAATCACGAAAGTATAAAATCGGTCGACGAATGACATGGTTCGCGGGCACTAGAATAAAAGTTCGGCTATATCAGCCCCTTACGATTTTGCTCACCATATCATTCAGAGTAGTGCTAATCTAGATAAGTCGGGTGTTTTCAGTTTTATGACGAAAGCTGTTTAGGTTTTGGGGTGTACATTCGCACTCTATGAGAAAAAAGGAGAGAGTTTTTATGAGAACCGATGCGTCCAGTAATAATCGCAACTCCAAAAACGGTCGCCAAATTCGCGCGCAAATTCTAGCTGCGTTGGCGCACCCGGAAGCTCAAGACGGGCTCTATTTTCGAAATTTGTATCATCTGCACGAAGAAGATCTGCGCGATCCGGTCGAGGGAACTCAAGAGGAAATACTTGAGGAATTGCGGGCGTTGATTGTCGATAAGAAGGTGCGGATTGATGAGAGTGGAGAAGAAGTGATCTTCTTTTTGGCTTAATTTCGATTTCTTTGTCCTCGCAGTCAGCGGTCGACAATTAGCCCTCAGCATTTTTTAGCTGCATCCCGCGGCTCCGTTTCAATATAACGAGAAATGAAAAGGCGATATGGTCGAATGCGATTTGCTGGCTGCGGGAGCGAACCTCATGACAAGGGTTGTCCCCGCAGTCAGCGATGACCCTTAACAGATCTACGCACAGGCCCTGAAGCGCTCTTCAACATTCGCCCAATTAATTACATTCATGAAGCCTTCGATATAACCCGCGCGGTTATTTTGATATTTCAAGTAATATGCGTGTTCCCATACATCACAAACGAGCAGGGGGGTTACCACCCATTGCCCGAGATCCTGATGTTTTTCGGCGGTCAGAATATCTAACTTTTCTGTCTGGCTATTGTGCACCAAAAGCACCCAGCCTGAGGCTTCGACGGCGGTGCCGGCAGCCTTGAACTGTGCGGCAAATTTATCGTACGAGCCAAAGCTCGAATCTATTGCTTTTGCTAGGTCCCCTGAAGGCTTGCCGCCGCCCTTTGGTCCCATATTTTCCCAAAAAATGCAGTGCAAGAAGTGGCCGGCGCCGTGGAATGCGGCTTCACGCTCCCAGTGCTTAACCAGGGCGAAATCGCCTTTCTCTCTGCATTCGGCCAGTTTGGCCTCGGCGTTATTGAGCCCATTTACGTATGCCAAGTGGTGCTTGTCGTGATGAAGTTTCATGGTCTGTTCATCAATATGCGGCTCAAGAGCGTTATAATCGTACGGAAGCGGTGGTAATTCATGTGGCATATGCGGACTCCTGGTTAAATTATGTGCCTGTATTAGCGTTATGAGGGCAAGGATAGCCGGTCGAAATGAAAAACTCAAAACCAAGATACCTATCTAGGCGTCCTTAGAATGATGTTTTGCAATTTCTTTGCTTTTGTAAGTCCAACGGATACAATACGTTTGTATCTGGGTCGAATCGACGCCAGGGTGAATCTAACCTTGAGGTTCGCTCTCAGGTAAGGAGTTGCATGTTTAATTACGAAAAATTTGTGGCGTTTATCTCTCTTGTCGCCGTGGTGCTTTTGACTACTGGAGTTAACAGGTGTCAGGAGTCTTATGAATTTGCTGCTCAATCTTCGGTTCCAACCGGCACCACCACAACGGGAGTAATTTCGGTAACCCCAACGTCAACAGGTACCGCCACCGGTACGGTCACCCCGATTAGTTCGGGATCAGTCACACCCAATCAAACGGGCACAGTTACAGCCGAGCCAACTGAAACGGGGGAACCTGAGACGGAAGGATCAAGCCAGATTAATGGTAATGAATTCTTCCAAATTTCCAAAAAAGCTAAAAAGGCTTCCGGCGCGGCCGTTTTGGGCGCGCTCTCTCAGTTGAACGATGAGGGGCCGCCCCCTGCAGATCGCGACACTCCCTCGCCTGCAGCGGGTGGATCCCAGGCCACTGCTGATACTCAGCGGGAAATGTCTAACTGGCTCGGCAAAGGATTCAATGGTGGAAACGATGATGGCGCCGAAAACGACAGTGACGGTGATACTTTCACCGACATTCGCGAACAGCAATTCGGTACCGACCCAGCCGATGCGAATTCGTATCCGCCGATTCGGGTAACAACGGATCTATCTCAGCGCTTAATCGGATCAGACGACGATGCTGACGGCCTTCCAAACAGCGACGAAGCCTCGCTCGGCACCGATCCTCGCGCCATCGATTCCGACAACGATGGCGTACCTGACGGCGCAGAAATTCGCTCCGGAACCGACCCGCTCAAAAGCGGCAGCATCCCAGTGGATAGCGACGGCGACGGCCTGAGCGATCAATTCGAGCGCAGCCGCGGACTCGATTGGCGCAATATGGATAGCGACGGCGACGCCCTAAGAGACGATCTTGAGCTTTCTCTCGGCACCGATGTCATGGTGCCCGATTCAGACGGCGATGGTATCAGCGATGGTAAGGAAGTGTCTATTGGATCGGATCCGACGGTCGCAGAGCAGTAAGTTGCGAAATAACAGTTTGCAGCCCCCGTTCAGTAGTCAAGGGCACTGATGTGGATTCGACTAGCCAGAGCGATTACGGGATAACTTCAATTAAAATCTTTCTCGCTACCTTGAGTGAGCAGCAAGCTTTTCAGTGCTTCGGCGGTTTTCTTGAAGCGCTCGATTTGGGCGAGCTTTTGATTGAGGACATATACTGCCGCGCGCGCATTTTCCGGCGTGGTTAAATCGGTGCTTGGAAGGGGCCCGAGTGCCTCGAGTTCTTCGACGAAGCCTTCAACGTAACCACTTAGCTGGGTGTCTCGAGTTGCCGACGGTATGACGTTAGAGCGGGTATCGATAACTCGTTTCGATCGCTGCCATTGGGTTGTTTTTCTATCGGTGCGTTTTTTTTCGATTCGCTCGGAAAGTTTCTTACTCTTCTTCATATGATCGTACCTCCGAGCAGATAATGAATTCGAACAACGAGGAACTTTTCTCCTCCGTAGCTTTGTCGAAAGCATCAGAGGATCCTAATTCGAAACTAAATCATCAGTCAGCTTTGCTCAAGCATCTAATTTAGTCTTCTGAATATTTAGATGCAGATTTTAGGCCGACAGACTCGGCGGATTGGGTCGACCCGTTTTTGCGGATCGAATGGCCATTCACCGGTTCGCATAGAAAGCGAAAGTTCGAGAACTATGGATGTTTTTGTTGATTGAATGTCATCGGAAGTGCAGAGTTAGCGGAATCTGCATTACGGCAGGATTTCAGTCCAAATAGGGCGCTGATGCTTCGAAAAACGACATACCGGGGGAAGAGCTGACACTCAGTTCGATCTCGGCTGTATTGAAGAGGTCGAAATATTCAACCATTACCTGGTGTCCACCTGTTTTGAGATTCACGGTCTTCACATAGGTCTGCCAATCTTGAAGCTTCCACGAATCAATTATTAACACGCCGTCAACATACACTCGCCCCCCGTCGCCGACGCGCAGCGAAAAAGTCACATCACTGTCTTGATTGATTTTTAGGGTGGACTCCCAGCGCGCCGAAAACCTGTCGGGCGGAAGGCCGGGGAGCGGGCTATCAACCCCCCAATTATGCTGAAGCGCGGCTTCGTTCACCCGCAGTGTGGGTGGATCTAGTAGGTAGGGATTTGCATAATAAGTCGCAACCCACGGCGTGGCGGGGCTTCCGGAAATCGCCAGATAGAAGCTCGTGGCGCAGGTTGCCAGTGCCGCGCCGACAAACCACCGTATGCGTTTAGACGCCATCAAAAGTATCCTCCCAGCGCCGCCGGATATTCTGTATGTATTGCCGGCGTAACTTTACCGAGTCCCGAAATACAAATTGGATGAGTGCCCTTTTCGAGGACGAAGGGAATCAGAGAATCCTCATTGGCTGGACCGTAATCGCACTCGCCCCATGGGGCGTAGTTTCCTATTTTGACAGACTTTCCATATTTGACGGTAAAGACGGCGAGCAGCGGTTTCTCCGCGCGAATACAATAAACTTTTTCCTGGGGCGTAGCGTGATAAATTTCATCTTCCGTTAATGATGGAATATTCGCGCAGCGCTGTATGCCGGGTGCATGTTCCCGAAAAGTGCGCTCCTCCTTGAGAAATCGTTCATAGTCGGCCCTCGACACGTCAAACACGAAAAATGTGTGCGCCCGCGTTTCTGCGGGCATGAGATTGCGACGAATCCAGAGGTGTTGATTAAAATTCCAAAATACCCCGGAGAGTGTATTTGCAAAGTAAATGTTTCTTCCAGGCTGGACAATCGATGGTTCCTTGAAATCCTCCGGCGTATTGTATCGACCGAGCAGGGTCCAGTTCTGCGACCAGTCAAAATTTGAATCGGCCAAATAGAGATACGGCTGTTTCTTACTGACGAAATCGAAGTTCACATATGAAAGTATCGAGTTGCAAACGGGCAGAAAATTAATTGCGCACGCTGCGACACAGCTCAACATCAGCGCGCTTTGTCCTCGTGGATTAAGAAGGCGTGCGAGGGCGCCGCTGCAAAGGACGCTTATCATCGGCAGCACAAAGAGGACATAGCGGATTCCGACCTGCGTTTTAAAGAAAAAGCAAAAATAGGTTATTGATGTCACAATCTGCACTAGCAGGACCACAAGCGCTGGGGTTAAAGCTAGTTTTCGTATGCGGAGTAAGCCCAACAGGTGCGAACCGATGAGCATAGTCGGCGTTTTAAATAAATAAATCAGCGGAAAGTAAAACCAAACGCCGCGTGAGTACCAGCGGTCGAGTATTACCACGTTCCACATCGCGCTGTTTTCAACGTGAAAGCAGCCATCAAGGCCCTCGACAAATCCTACTGGCAGAAAGGTTGGTATGAACCACAGCCGCGACTGTATCGCAATAAAGAGCGGATATTTGAAAAAATAGCTTTGTAGGAAGAATCGGATGCCCTTGAAGTCGTAGCAGAGGCCGATAACCAGAGCGACGACGATATAAAAAAGAATCCCCGACGGGATCGCCGTCCACCGCGACTTGAAAATCCCCCGTCGCTTAACGAAGGGGACTATTCCCGCCATAAAGATTCCGGGCAGGAGTATCATCGCGGTAAATTTGATGCACGACGCAAATGCAAAGGCCGCCGCCATTGCGATGAACCATACCCAAGAGGCGGATTCGCAGAATCTTATCGCCGTATAGACCGACCAGATCGCCGCCGCGGCAAATGCGGCATCGACGGTAATCAGACTGGAATTTGCAATTAACGAAGGACAAAGCGTCACCAGGAGCGCGGATAACGAGCCAGCGGATCGTCCGAAAAGGTGCGAGGCGAGGACAAAGGCGCCGCCTATACAGGCATAAAACCAGAGAGCGCTTGGAAGGCGCTGCGTGAACAGCTCGTGCGCGTTAATCCAACTCTTGATCCTATACGTAAAGCGATTGCGAAATAAGCGGCGTCCGGTCTGTAAGGCGCCACTGACATATCGGGCGAAATTTACGTTAATAGTGGTAATTGGTGTGGTGGAAAATTGATGTTGGCGCTGCGTGTTGCCGGTATCGAGGAAGCTTTCACTCCAATTGTGGTGACTCCATTCATCGATGGTCGATGACTGTACAATCATTGACGCGAATAGGCAGACGGTCGAAATAAAGAGGGCTGCTGCAAGTGCTGCACGTTGCAGATGACCGTCATTCAGAGCGCCCAGAACGGCGAATACTTTTCGGCTGCCCGGGATCGTGTTTTTGCCGGAGATTCTTTGAAACATGCTGAGTAGCAAATAGATTGACTGCGCACACGGCGCCTCGCGGTATATTAGCCGGTAAAGCTTGTTATTGAACACCGGTATTTTTCAGCTTTCGTACGCGCGGGATAGGGTTGTAGGATGGCTTCGCTGGGCTGCTGTTGCGCCCGGGATGTCGAAACAATCAAAGTGTCCCGCTCTATGGAGCCAGAAAACCCTCAGTCCACCTCGCAGAGAGAGTCGCTTACGTACTACACAATTTAGGCCGCAATCATAGCCGCGCTGGTTATTGGGTATATGTCCGGGGTCGGGACAAAATTGCGCGCAGCCGATTTTTTGCCAGGGATGGATATGCCGCGGGCGCTCGCCTATGCCGCAGAGAAGCCTTTCGTCTACCGACTTCTTGTGCCGCATGTGGTTAACATAGTGACGGAGATAACTCCGTGGAGTGTGCAGGGCAAGATTCTTTCGCTCTTCCATTTTTCGTCGAGGCAGGAGAGCCCGTGGTTCATCTCCGAGTATTTGCGTCTTCCCGGATATGAGTTTCAAGGTCTCATCCTAATTTTGATCGGCGCGCTTTCGCTGCTGACGTATCTTGTAGTGCTTTTTAAAATCGGCCGTCACCTTTATCCCCGTGATGTCAATGCGGCGATGCTTTTTCCCTTGGTTGGCGTGTTC
>CAYTAW010000149.1:6091-8082 GCA_964435675.1 uncultured Bdellovibrionales bacterium | reverse complement strand
CTTTAAGGCGATCAATAAGCTGCGGATTTGCAAGCATGAACTGATCGATCAACACCAAAGCACCACTTTCGATTGCTATGCGCTCACGTTGATTGCCGCTCTCCGAAGACTGTCGAAGATCTCTAGGGCCCCGGCGTCCGCCGAATCCTCTACCCCTTCCGCGACGATTTCCACCGCCGCCGCCACCGCGTCCACCGCGACGATTGCGTCCGCCGCCTCTGCCACCGCGTCCACCGCGTCCGTTACCACCACCGTTACCTCGGAAATTTCTATCATCCCGCATCGAGAACTCCATATTTAAATAATTCAATTTCTTTAATTAATCGGCTTTCGGTAAACCTTAAACGGAAGCCGAGATATCAGACATTCATCAGTCCGGGCGCTCAAAAAGGTAACCCCTGAGCTTCACCGTACAGGTTAGATATTGCAGAGCGTCGAATTGCGCTCTATCGACAATACTAGACTTATATAAGGGCCTAGACGCCGGAGCTGACCATAGCCTCCGCAGAGTATCTATACTGCCTCGTATTTTTGGACTTGCCTCCCATCCCCCCGCAAATACTGGAATCTTCCGCCGTCTTCATAACTTATGGTGATAATTGACGAAGTTATCGTCGGCAATCCGGGAGCGTTAGCCCGTACGCCCACTTAGCTCTTAACACTCATGCCTCCCACCGTCTATGTCGATACTTTCCTTAGGAAGGAATTAGGACAAACGGGAAGTGGAAAATGCAGTTCGAGAACTCTGTATCGCAAGACGAATCCAAAAGCGCCGCAATAGAGATTGAAGGCGGACTTACATACAATCCCGATCAAGTTTCGATCGAAGGCACATACAGCGATGAGCTCTCACAGTACCGCGCAAAGAAGGCGTGGTGCTCGATTCTCGAGACCGATTTTTTACTTATTCCCGAAGCCGACTTTCACTTTCACCTTAACAAAGACACCGAGGCAAATCACTTTGTAATTGCGTGCTCGTTTACCAGCGCGTGCGGAAGGTATGCCTTCTGGCGCTTGATTAACGAGCAGGTTCCTGAAGTTCAGTTCATGCTTGAAACCGCTCATATATCACATCGCTATAAAGATATCTCATCAATGATCGAGGGCATGGAGCGCTCGAATGAACCGGCGCGCGGTTCATTCGGCAAAGGAGTCGCCCAGCTTTTTTCTCGCGCAGTTACCCGAATTAAGCGACTAATCGCCGACAGAAACCGCTAACCGACCGCGGCGCCGACGGCGTCAGAAATACGCTGCTGATTTCAATAGCTTAGTCATTTGACTGACTCTCCGGGAAGCATTTTCCATGAAATCGCGATAAGGGGTCAACAATATAGAAATACCCCCTCTATGCCGCGCAAAAATAGCCATGGTAAATTTATACTCGCCGCAGGCGAGATTGCGCACTTCACCGTCTGTCCAGAGGCGTGGCGTCTTTCTGCGCTCGAGAAAAACGAAGCGATTGCGCATCCCTCTCATAAAGAAGGGCGCGATCTCCACAAATCGTGGGCGAAAGATTATGAGGATTCGGTTCTTCTTTCGCGCAATGTGCGCATGATTATAGAAATTCTATTGCTCCTAATTTTGGTTACTCTTCATAAGGTGGTGCAATGAGAGAGGCTCTCGCCCACGCCATTTACGCCCTGATTCAAGAGATCTCTATTCTCGATTCCGAAATTATTTTGCTGACAATTCTGCTGGTAATCGCGGCGATTGTAGTGGATTCGCTCAGCGCTTTTGCAAAAGAGAAGCGTATTACCGCCGGTGCACCGCGGGTAACCGGCGATATTCGCATCGATGGCAGTAAGGAAATGCCGGGAAAACAGTACATCTCCGATATTCAAGGGCTCGCCGGAAGACCCGACGCGGTAATTAAGGAAAATGGATTCTATATTCCGATCGAACGAAAACCGCTCGCCAAAAAACTGCATGATCGCTACGTGGCGCAGCTTCTTGTCTACATGCGCTTGATCGAAGAGTTCGAAGGCAAGCGT
>CAYTAW010000149.1:4606-6081 GCA_964435675.1 uncultured Bdellovibrionales bacterium | reverse complement strand
GGCATCAACGAAGAGGGAGGGAGAGAAAAAACAGAAAAGCCGGCGCATAAAGATTGAAAATTCAGACGCGCGCCAAAAGTGGCTTCAAGCCCACATTGATCAGATGCGCGGCATTCTTACCGGAGCACCCGCGGTCCCCTCCCCCCATCCACGGAAATGCCAACGCTGCGACGTTCGAAGAGCGTGCAAGCATGCGATGCTTGCTCCCGTGAACACTGGCGAATCAGTCGCAACACCGGAACAATTGGTAAAAATCGGAAAAGCAAATTAGCCGAAAACGGCACTAGCGAGCGGCCATCAACTACCGCTCGCCGAAATAAGACGATTCCACCTATCTCATCGGCAGCGATAACTGCTGCTGCGTAATCCCGAGGTAATCTTCAATCTCTTTCAAGTGAATCACGATTTCACGCGGCCACGAAGAGACATCGGCGCGCATAGAATTGATGTCATCGAAAAACAGGTGCGAATTGAAATCGGTTGGATATTCACCACCGGAAATATTCATCATCATCTGCTCGCTATTCCATTTAAAGCGAAAAATTTTCACGCCTTTTTTCTCAGCCGCAGCAGCGAACGACCTAAGCAAGAAATCGTCACCAACCGGTATCAGAAGCCCATCGAGCGGGCGCTCCGAAATCAATTTAGCGCTGGCCGTAAGCGCCTGCGCCGCAAGCAGCATCTCGTCCCGCGGAGCCAGCGGGAGTTCTTCTTTTTCAGAAACGAGCTTAAGCTGCGCAGGGCTTTGCGCTCCGGCAATTACGTCACTAACGCGCACTCCTTCGCAATAAAATCGATCGATAGTGGTAGGGGAAAAATGGGCCAGTCTGGTCTGCTGATCGTTAATATCCATGCCGTCGATATACGGCGAAAGATCGATAGATGCAAAATCGCCCCACTGGCTGACATGATTTTGCTCGTTCATGCAATCGATACAGGTTGCAAACGTGCGCCCGCCCGCGTGCTGCCGATCCCGTCCACAACGCGAAAACACTCCATTACAGCGTACCATGGTAACGCCGTATCCCCGCGCGGTAAGGTATCGCGCAAGCACCATCAAAAAGCCGGTTTCCTTAGAAACGGCGCCATATGGCGAGAAAATTGCAAGGCTCATACGTTCAACACCGACAAGATGCGCTGCGTGCCCGACTCACGGTAGACGGCGAACGCCGCCGTATCGACATCCAATTCAGTTTCTATCTCGGCGGCAGCTAATGAAGCTGCACCCCACGACACATTAAATGGATCGACGCTCTGCGAGATCAGTGGCGCCAGGGAATATTCCGAAACCGACTTCGGTGCGAGCGAGATATTGAGCGCAGAAGCGGCGCTTGAAGCGGCCGCCGCGCCGACGGGACGCACCGTGATTTCATGATACTGATCTCCTCGATTGGCGAATATCAAGCTGGTCACGGTGCTTCCATCAGCAATGACCGGCACAGCGTGGTAGCCTATCATGCACCAGTTTTCATTGG
>CAYTAW010000149.1:0-4596 GCA_964435675.1 uncultured Bdellovibrionales bacterium | reverse complement strand
GAGAAAAGCTCCATCATGCAAGTAGAATTTTTCAAATCACTTTTCTGCTGCGTCGATTCGAGTGAAACGGCAATGCCGACGAGTGAATTGCCTCCTTCTTTCAAGCGCAAAAAAGCTTCGTCGAGACGGATACCGTCGGGCTGATTGAGGCGGATACCGTCGATTGCAACTTCAGCGCTGTCGGGCCTATCGCCGAAAAGCTCGAGCGTGCACGAAAGAACTTTCGTCATAATCCCGCCGCGAGTTGTCGGCAATAAATGGAGTATCGAGCGCGTTAACGAGTCTGACTGTGCAAAAGAAATCCAGCGCATTGGTCTACCTATAAAACTTGCACGACTTCGCTGCCGTCTTCTCGCTGATCATAGACAAGCGAATGAATCAGCACACCGGCAATGGCCGAGGTTGAAAGCCGCACATAACCCCGGCCGGAAATCTGACTCTGATCATCGCCGATCGCTTCGGAAAATACCGCATTGAGGTTGACGATACGCGAAGAAAACGGAGCAAGCTCCCAGCTCACTTCGGGCGAGCGTTTGCCAATTAGCAGCTTGGCCTTAATTTCGATCGCCACGTCGTCACAGTTTGTAATAGCCAAATAGGTTTCCCGCTTCCCCTGATTGTTAAGTGGCACCAGTCCTTGACGGAGATTCGCGATGGTTTGTTCAGTTGGAACGAACGTTACCGACTGTCCGTACTGATAGCGAGAAACGAGTCTACCCTTGGATTGCGACTCAGCAATCACTAAGCCATGCCGCATTCCAGATTCAAGCTTCATCAATCCTAGGAAGGGCTCGATTTCAAACAGACAATTGCGGGCACTCGGAAAAAGAATCTCGGCCTTATTGACGACCGCGCCGTCGCAATCGTGAAATGAGAGTATTAAGGCCTCTTCCGGCTCCGCCTCAAGCGCTGGGGTGTAAATAAGACTTTGCTGCAACCCCTTTGCAGCAACTGCCCAAAAAAATGTTTGGTTTTCGAACGACATCTCCTCTCTTTTACACCTAGAGCAGCGCCCTTTCCAATAGAATTTCGTTTAGCCGAAGCGGCTAT
Source organism: uncultured Bdellovibrionales bacterium (assembly GCA_964435675.1). Classification (GTDB taxonomy): domain Bacteria; phylum Bdellovibrionota_C; class UBA2361; order UBA2361; family CAYTAW01; genus CAYTAW01. Next base: position 3,546 of record CAYTAW010000149.1, on the reverse strand, counting down.
TTATCCATGCTACCGTCGGACAACAAGGTGCCGCAATCGACCATTTTCTTGGTCAACCGACAATCGAGAAGGACGTTAATCACGAACAGGACGAGAACTCGACTATTTTCGGTTTTCTTCCAAGGAAGCTACGCCATTGTCATCATAGGCGAGCCATACCGTCGCGATATTCTGGCGGATGTTTTCGAGCGTAACCTGCTCGGCAGGGAGCACGTACTCATCGATAAACTTACGGTTTTCGTCATTTTGAATCTCAACGCGAGCACGCGCCGCGCGATGCGCTGCCGTCTTCTTGTAGTCGGTCGCCAAAAAGACAGATTCGCTCAGACCCGGGATCTTGCAAGACCAGGTGCCCTCGAATACCAGCACGCGCGTATCGCCGACCTTGGTCGGGATAGATTCGGTAATTTCAGTAGTCTGCATATTGATCTTACGGAGATCAACCGATTCCGCACCGGAGAGGAAGTCCTTGCAGATCTTTGCCAAACGGGAGAAGAGAATCTCGTCTTCCGATCCAAGATATGCGGCGAGCGCCTCTTTTCCTTTGGCGTCAAAAAGCTCGCGGCGGTGAATGTCGTTATACTTTGGCGCGCGAATCGGATAGTTGTCACACGGAATAAGCAGTGCCGGCACGCCCGAATTCTGATAATGAGCCGCGATTAAAGCGCCGATCTCTGACTTACCGCTTCCCGAGGGCCCACCCACGGAAATAACCAATTTTTTACTTGGATCGGTATATTTTTTCTTCAACCAATCAAAAAGCATCTGAGCGCGGGCGCGGTGGCTGGCATTTATCTTAAGAACATCGCCATTGTCGGTGCGGATAGTTTCTGTGCCGTCGGCCGAGGATGCATCGCTGATCGATATGCCGGCAACGCTGCCTAAATTTTTACCACCTTCACTTCCTGCTTGTCCGCTCATACTCTAAGACCTCTAATCCAAAGTTAAGGCACCTATGTTCTCTAATGGGCGCTGACGTTGTCAAGTCCCGCCTCCGCCCAGTGCTACAGCGGGCAAGCTCGCCAAGTTAACCAGGCGGCTTAATTCGCTGTGAAATTCAGCTCAACCTTCTTCCCGTCGCGGCAGTCATAGCTGACCTTGAATGAATGCGTCCGCAGATCGGCATTGAGCGTGGCGCTATTGGAGCCATTCTCCCAGGTCATGGTTAGGTGATGATCCGCCGGGGCGGCTACCTTGAGTTCACCTTCGAACGCCGGAGCGGTATTGCGCATGCGCATCAATTCGAGCTGCTTAAGGACGATCGGCTGCTTCAATCCGCTTTCGATGTCCTGGTTAGTGAGCGTCGTGCGATTAATTTCCTTGTGGCCAGCGGCTCCGCCCTTATCGGCTGCCTCGTAGTTATTCTTCCCGGCGAAAAGATCGAGGTACCATACCTGTGGAATTCCCGGCATGAACATCTGAATCGCCCGCGCCAGCAGCATCTTCTGCTCGCTTTCCCCGAGCGCGCTGAAAAAGGTCGCATTCACCTGATAGTAAGCGATCTTCTTACCATCTGGTCCGTACAGATTCTTAACTCTGCCGCCGCGATCCATTACGCGGGTGACAATCTGCTCGATCTCATCCTCGCTCATCAATTCTTTTCCGGGAGCCCCCTTGAGATCGAGCACCGGGATACCGTCGTGACAGCCGAGCATGTTTATCGTGCGCATTTTCTTGGCTTGGATCTCGTCTATCCACTTTCTAAGCGCCGAAGAGGTGCCGCGATCAATTGCGTCGATTACCAGACCGGGGAAAAAGAAGTCGTAAATCGGAAAATCTTCGCCCGCGACCTCTTCATGCAACGCCTTTCCATATTCCGAGTGAATTTCCGGCAGCAGCACCAAACCGTGCTTTTCAGCCATCTCGCGGAGCCGCCCTAGATAATTCCACGTTTCGGGCTTATTGAAAAAATTGACCATACCCGGCTGCTTGTGGAGATACGCAAAGGCATCGAGGCGAATCAACGTCGTACCGTAGTCTTTTAGCCGCTGGAAAGTCTCTTCATAGAATTGCCAAACCTTTTCCGATCGCGCATTCAGATCCATCTGCCCAAGGTACGTACGCTTCTGCTCGACCAATGCTATTACTTTTTCGCGCGCAGCCTCAAATTCTCTAAAGTCAACTTCCGAAACATGTTTTTTGGCCTTTATCGCATCATTAACGAGCGTAGCGACTTTTTCCGCATCCCCAGCCGAAAGGCCGGCCGCTGCCGCCAATTCGCCCGCGCTGACCGGATGATATCGCACTTCTTGGTAAAAGGTATTCCAGTAAGGGCGCTCTGAGCCGTCTGGAAAGCGCACTTTCAGAATTGGAAGGCCCGGCTTGCGCATGAAGAGCTTCTGCAGAAATTCTTCCTTAGGAATAACGAAGCCGTCTGAGCCCATCTCTCCATTTCCGCGCCAGAACTCGTTCCAGTCGATAAAGAAATCCTTGAATTCCGATTTGTCGCCATTCTTGAGCATGTCCTGAAATTGCGGCGAACCCACCGAGAGATGATTCAGCACTAGATCGAATTTAAGGAGAATATTGAGCTTTTCGAGTTCTTCGATATCACGCTTCGAGACCAGCTCTTCATTCATCTTGTAATCGATGATCGAAAACCCGCGATCAAGATCGCTATTGAAGAATGTAGGGAGAATATAAAAAAGCGAAAATACATCTTTGAATTCAGGGCGCTTAAGCATGGTCACGGTATCGCTCAACTTGACACCGATGCTGTCTGGATACGCGTTAAACATCACGCCGCATGGCAAGGAATCAGCTGAGCTGCCGCTCGAATTTTTATTTTGAGCACTCATTCAAAAAACTCCGTAAAAACGGGAAAATAGGTCGGAAGATATTCTCATGAAAGAATGCGGGTGGCAATCAAGTCTCGCCGTCAGAGGAGCGCAGGCGGACCATGAGACGTAACGGATCAGGATAAATAAACAGAGTAAAGCGCTCGCTCTTCCTGAGAAGCGGCTAAACGTATTCGGTTGCGCAAGTGCTGGAATTCAGGACAAATTTTTTTAGGCAATAACCTACTGAAATATAAAGTCTTATTCCAGAACAGCCGATATTCAATGTGCACAGCGTGCAGTGCGCGTCGTATATGAACAGCAAAGCAACTGAGATCAACATTCCTAATCTAATTTTCCTCCGCGTCGTTCCGGCAATAGCGGTGATCGGCCTCTCAGCTTTTATCCTCATGTCGACGCTCGTCGGCGCATTTCCTGCGACTTTTGGCCCGATCTTTGGCGGCATACTAAACTATCATGAAGGCGGCGTTTACGCCGATTGCTCTCTCGCAAAGAATAAAAATAACCGCATCTGTTCCGGCGCGGTAAAAGAGTCCACACATACAAAGACGTGGAGCGCGATCCAGAAAGGGCAAAAGGCTCTCCCTTTCAATCTTCACTAATAGAGACTTATCCAGGAAATTATGGGCGAGACCCGCAGTCGGTAGACAGCAATCCGCAATTTTTTCTGCGCACTCCGTATTACTTAAATCATACCATAGAAGTGGGAAGGGCAGTCTGCGGACTGGAGAATGCTGGGTGCAGCATG
>CAYTAW010000148.1:7458-8089 GCA_964435675.1 uncultured Bdellovibrionales bacterium | reverse complement strand
GCGCGGTCACGGCGCTGCTGCGCCGCACCAATTCAACCAATCAGGTGGATACGGTTCATTTCGACGACGTGGTGATCGATTTTAAAGCGTACAAAGCCGAAAAGAACGATGCTCCAATTGAACTCTCGGCCCGCGAATACCGATTGCTGCGCTACCTTGTGGCAAAGCGCGGCAACGTTGTCACTCGCGATGAACTTCTTGACGAGGTCTGGGGCTATAACTCGTATCCTTCGACGCGTACCGTCGATAATCATATCGCCAGGCTGCGGCAGAAGATCGAGCGTAACGTGGAAGAACCGCAGCATATTCTTACGGTTCACGGCGTTGGCTATAAGTTTATTTAATCGAACTTTTCCTTTACTAAGTCTAGAAATACCTCAATAATCACCGCATATTTTTGGCGCGGAGTGTTGGTTTGAGCGGTCTGTTAGCGCTTTCACCCGAAGCAGTTGAAAAAGTTTGGACGAAGCCGATACGTACGGACGAACTGTCGGGTACTTTTTTGCCCAATCGGCTGATATTCTTTGGCTGGGAGATGCTCAGTGATTTTTTCGAGCAGCTCAAAAATCGCCCCGTAACGAGCGAGCAAGAGTTCGAACAGTACCTAAAGGATCTGAGCGATCTCGAGGCG
>CAYTAW010000148.1:5255-7448 GCA_964435675.1 uncultured Bdellovibrionales bacterium | reverse complement strand
CAGCTGCATGACGCTCATCAAAATTTAAGCGTGCTAAACGCCGTCCGTCCTAATGATCCGGCAACCGCGGCTTTCGGGCGTAATATAGAAAATCACGAATATCTTTGGGACGCGGCTCGCCAAGTCATTTACGAGCGCCTTCATGATATGCCGTGGCTCCATCAGAGTGAGCATTTTGCACGCCTAGCCGCGATAATAGGAAATCTCTCGCAACTATTCGATCATCAATCGTATTCGTTGGAAAATAGGGATCGCTGGCTTTGTGGTGAACTCGAGCAGGCGGCAAGCCGCGTCGAAACGGAACGCGCTGCTTCTCTCGAATCGTTAGAAAGCGAAAGGCTATATTGGAAATCCGAGCAGAGAATTTTGCTGAATCATGCGCCTGAAATGGATCGGATCGTTACTGAATTAATTGCGGTTCGTAACGAAAAGGCGCATCGCAGTGGAAGCGATACGTTTGCTGATCTTTGTTTGCGCCGCCACGATTCTCTCGAGTACACCGCGCACGATTTGGGTCGTCTTGCGGAAGCTGTGCTTGACTCCTTTGCGCCTGCCGCTCGTGATGTGCATCTATGGCAGGGTGAAATGGCAGAAATTAGGCGCTGGCGCCCGTGGACCGATTCGGAAATCGATTTTGTCTATCCTGAGCAGATCAATAGGCAGGAGGTGCTCGAACTCAGGGTAGAAGAATTCCTTGAGCGCCTGTCGCCCGATTTCCGAGCGCTGTTTCACGATAACCGGCAGCGATTCTTGCTCGATCTATTTAATCGTGAAGAAAAATTCGTTAACCCGTTTGTTTCCAGCTTCACACGACCAGATCGGGTTTTTCTCAGTACTAATTTGGACGGGACCGCCACAAGCCTAACCGAGGTGTTTCACGAAACGGCGCACCTGATTGAGTCATTTGCCGCTCTTTCACAAACCAATTATTACTATAGAAATTCGCCGCCCGAGACGTCGGAGGCGATAGCACTCGCAACCGAGTTAATTGCGACGCGCCATTACGATCTTTTTTATGGCGATGAAGTTAACGACGCGGCGCTATTAGTAATTGGGGAGCACATAACCATGCTCGTCGATTATGCGCGCGAAACGCTTTTCGAGCTTTGGCTCTACCAGGAAGGCGGGGAGGTGTCCGCAAAAGTGCGTGCCGATAAATGGAATGAATTAGTTAAGCGCGGCGGCTCTCTAATAGATTGGGAAGGGTGCGAGAAGTATCAGCAGGTAGAATATCTCGACGACCTCTCGCGATATCTGACGCCATTCAATAGCGCTAAATATCTGGTGGGTGCAGTAGCCTCGTTTCAAATTTATTTAAACTATCTGAGAGACCCGGCCGGTACGGCCCATCAAATTCTCGATACCATGTCGGCTGGCGACTCGCAGCATTTAACGCAGCTCTTTGAAAAATTGGGAGTGCCGTTCCGATTTGACCCGCTGCATATTTCAGGATTAAGTCAGCGAATGTCCGAAGTATGGGATGATGCGAAAAATATCGGAAGAATTCGCGAATAGATCTATAGCAGGACTCGATATCGTGCGCTTTTACGCACTCTCTGTTACCGTATATTTATGTATGCGCTCCGCCCCTATCAAAAAAAGGCAGTCGACACTGTTCTTCTGCATTTTAAGCAGCAGCGTGCCCCGGGCGTAATCGTTCTTCCGACAGGCGCTGGTAAAAGCTTGGTGATCGCCGAACTGGCCCGTCTCGCGCGTGGGCGCGTTCTCGTTCTGGCGCACGTCAAGGAACTGGTCGAGCAAAATTACCAAAAATACCAGAGCTATGGGTTGGAAGCGGGTATTTACTCCGCCGGATTAAACCGAAAAGAGCGCGAAGAAAAAGTGATCTTCGGAAGTATTCAATCGGTTGCTCGCGCAAGTGATGATTTCTTTCTATCCTTTTCATTACTCGTAATCGACGAATGCCACCGTGTTTCACCCGACGAAGACACTCAGTATTTGCAGGTAATCAGGAAACTGAAGACCGCTCATCCGCAGATCTGCGTAATCGGACTCACGGCGACACCATATCGCATGGGGCAAGGCTGGATCTACCAATACAGTTACCAAGGAATTTTGCGGAGCGACAATGAGCGGTTCTTCAAAAAGTGCATCTATGAAGTAACGTTGAAGCAGATGATCCAGGGCGGATATCTGACCCCGCCCGTGGCTATCGATTGCCCCGTCCAGTGT
>CAYTAW010000148.1:0-5245 GCA_964435675.1 uncultured Bdellovibrionales bacterium | reverse complement strand
GACTTTTCCAGCCTCAAACTGCCGAGCGGCGCTTCGACCTTCAAGCTTTCCGAGATCGAGGACATACTCAAGTCACAGGAGCGCGTAACGCCCGGTATTGTCGATAATATTATTGAAATGAGCCGTGATCGGCAGGGCACGATGATATTTACGTCGTCCGTTCGTCACGCCCACGAGATCTTGAGCTTGCTCCCCGCTGAACAATCCGCATTGGTTGTCGGAGAGACACCAGACGCTGAGCGCGATTCGATCATCGAGCGCTTCAAAGAGAAGAAACTCAAGTTTCTGGTAAACGTGTCGGTGCTGACCACGGGCTTTGACGCTCCACATGTGGATGTCATCGCCATTTTGCGCCCAACCGAATCGGTGAGTTTGTATCAACAAATAGTCGGAAGGGGGCTTCGTTTAAGTCCGGGAAAAACCGACTGTCTCGTTCTCGACTATACCGGCGCCGCCCACGACATTTTTTCGCCTGAGATCGCCGAAGACAAGCCGAACGATGACTCGGTTATGGTGGAGGTCGTCTGCCCGCTTTGTAATTTTACTAATCATTTTTGGGGCCTCGTCGATGACGACGGAGCCCTGGTTGAGCATTACGGGCGCAAATGCCGAGGCGCGACCGAGGATCCGAAGACCTTTATCGTTAAACCGTGCCCCTATCGGTTTCGTTTTAAAACCTGTGAACGGTGTGGGGCTGAGAATGACATTGCCGCGCGGCAGTGCGGTTCGTGCGACAACATCTTGGTCGATCCGGATTCGGCGCTCAAGGAGGCGATGGAATTAAAGGACGCGCATGTAATGCGCCCTGATTCGATGACGTTCGAAAAAAGCGTCGATAAAAAGGGATCGGAGCGGCTCGAAATTAAATACTTCGATCTCGATTCGAACCGCCTCAGCGAATATTTCTACCTGAACAACGCCTCTGACTTTAAGGCCTTTTATTACAATTTCATCCGCATGCACAACCGCCTGCCCGAACGGCGCATCGATGTGCGCTCGATTGAAGATGTGTTTAAGAACAAACACCGCTTTCGCCTGCCGATGTTCGTGATCGCCCGAAAACAGAAGTACTATTGGAAAATCCGTGAAAAAATCTTTCCCTAAGCGGCAAGCGGGTAGACCGCCATGATGTCGCTCGGTCGCACGCGGCTCAGCGACAATTCGTTAATATTAGTCGAGAGATGATTCAAGAAGCCGCCGAAGGTGACACGCCCGTTTACCTCGCTTACAAAGGAGAGCTGCTGCTGCACGAAGTCTTGTCCGCGGGCGCCGCTGGCTTCGGCATCATTCGGATGCAAAAGATCGAGCGCTGCACCGGCGATCCCCAGCACGATTGGCCGTGAATTTGCCGAGTATTCGTTGATTCGTCCACTCACCTCGCGCAGCCACGCCTTATCGGCGGCGCTGACGCGGGGACTCGCCAGGAGAATTGGCGCCGCTTCCAGAATACGTTGCGCTGTTTCGCCGCCAGGCCGGTTGGCGAATTCCTCCGCGTTCTCGCGCGACATAGAAACGTACGTCTTGGTGCTCGTATAATCGCCGGCAAGCGCGAATGGTTGACCAGTTGCCGCAAAAAACAGCCCGCTGAATCGCTGCACTTCGCCCGTATTAACCACGGCGAGATGTTTCGCAACGCCGGCCGTGGTCAATAGATTTGAATCGCTGGTCGATGTGCCGTGAAATAAGAGTTCGCGATTTCTAAGAGAGATCCAAACAACGGGAGCCATATCTGCCGAGACTTCTTGGTCGGGCGCCAATGGGCTGGTTCCCGTTACCAATGTTAAATTCCGCCGCCCGCCTTTTCGTTCATCATTCAAGGCTTCGCGCCAATTTCGACTCGTGGTCTGACCAGAGCTGAGCGATTCTCCCGTTAGAGAAGGGGTCGCTGAAACGGTTTGAGTTTCAGAGGTCGGCGACGTAGAAAATGATGCGGTGGCCAGATTCGGTGCGGCCTGTTCTGTGGCAGCGGCAGCGGCTTTCGGCTCGCCTGCGCGTTTTTGTGAAAATTCGAGCACGGACATCTCAAACCCTAAGAAAAAACCTCTACTAATGGTATGCGCGGATTGCGCGCATTAGTATCATAGCGCGAACGCCGTTTAGCCCTCCTAAGGGCTAACTCCTTACGGGCCGACGCTCCTCATAATTGACGGTAAAATAAGCACCTTATTAGACTTTCCGGCTACGAAATTATCGTAATCGGCGCTTCACCGAGAAGAATCTTCGCGAGGCGTTCGGTTCAATTTCCGCTGCGGGCCTAAGTCTATTCGACCTAGGACGATTTAATAACATTGACCAGTTTTGGCACCTTGGTACCGCTTTGGAATACCGTAATAAATCGATCGGTCAACGTAGCGGCAAATTCAGTTGACGCCATTTTGTCGACTACTGCTTGCTTGAGCGCGTCTTCAGAGATATCGACGGCGACATCGATCGTCGCGCGTTTCTTGCCCATTACTTGAATAACCACCGTGACACTTTCCTGTTTAAGAAGCGCAGGATCGTATTCCGGCCAGGCCGCTTGTGAGATGGAACTCGTATGACCCAAACGCTGCCAGAGTTCTTCACCAATATGCGGCGCGAACGGTGAAAGTACGAGCACGAACTTTTCCAACACTGAACGCGAAACGTCTTTGCCGGTCACTTCATTCATGAATTCCATCATCGCCGCGATCGACGTATTGAATTGAAGGGGCTCCATATCGTCGGTTACCTTTTTCACCAATCGATTAATTGAGCGTGCCACATCTGTTGATACGGCGGATTCTTCGACCAGCGCGCGGACGCCGGAATCTTGGTTATTGGTAACCAGTGCCCAGGCGCGTTTTAAGAATCGGTAGTTTCCAGTGATCGCCTTGGGATCCCAGGGGCGGGAGGTGTCAAGCGGTCCCATGAACATCAAATACATGCGGAATGTGTCGGCACCGTATTGATCGACCGTTGCGTCAAGCGTTGTCACATTGCGCAACGAGTTCGACATCTTCGCAACGATTCGTTCGAGCTGATCGCCGGTTTTTTCATGCACCGGGGTGCTGCCTTCGCTATCCCTCACTTCATCGGTCGGTACGAGCGCTCCGCGCGCATTCTTATACGCGAACGCTTGAACCATCCCTTGGTTGAATAGACGCTGAAACGGTTCTGAAGTGGAAACGTGTCCTAAGTCGAAAAGAACCTTATGCCAGAAGCGCGAGTATAGAAGGTGCAAGACCGCATGTTCGGCGCCGCCAATATAGAGATCGACATTCATCCAATCATTCTCGAGCTTTTCATCCCACGCCTTTTTCGAGTTTTTCGGATCGATAAAACGGAGGTAATACCAGCAAGAACCTGCCCACTGCGGCATTGTGTTCGTCTCACGGCGGCCCTTTTTGCCGTTCTTGTCGGTAACATTCAGCCACTCAGATGCCTTTGCGAGCGGCGATTCACCGCTCTCTGACGGTTTATAGTCGGCCACTTGAGGAAGTACGAGCGGCAGTTCGCTTTCCGACACCGCCGTAACGGAGCCATCTTCCCAATGCACGATCGGTATGGGCTCACCCCAATAGCGCTGTCGCGAGAAAAGCCAATCGCGAAGCTTGTAATTTACGACTTCGCGCCCCAACTCTTTTTCGCTGAGCCATTTTACAATCAGCTTTTGCGCGTCGAGATTTGATTTTCCTTCGAGCTGCAACTCTTTGGCCACGGCTGCATCGTTTGGCAGCATAGTTCCTTCTTCCGTCCAGGCGCTCTCGCCTTCGAGCACTGCCGAAACGAGCTTCTCGTTGTCGGATCGCGGTCTGATTACCGGGCGAATGTCTAGCTGAAAAGTGCGCGCAAACTCGAAATCGCGGTCATCGTGCGCCGGAACGCCCATCACCGCGCCGGTTCCGAAGGTCATGAGTACGTAGTCGCCGATGTACAACGGCACGAGCTCCTGGTTGATCGGGTTGACCAAATAGCTGCCGGTAAAAACGCCCGTCTTCTTTCGATTTTCAATCGTGCGATCGAGTTCGCTCATTTTCTTCGCGTGCTCACAGTAGGCATCGACCGCGCTGCGCTGTTTATCTGTCGTAAGCTGAGTTACGAGTGGGTGTTCTGGAGAAATCACGAAAAATGTCACGCCGAATAAGGTGTCGGGTCGGGTCGTAAAGGCGGTAAGCGTCAGGGGCTTATCTTTAACCTTGAAATTGATTTCGGCTCCGGTCTTCTTGCCGATCCAATTGCGCTGCTGCTCCTTGATGCTTTCCGGCCAGTTGAGCGTTTCAAGGTCGGCAATCAGACGTTCTGAATATTTGGTGATGCGCAGCATCCACTGTTTCATCGGCTTGCGAATCACGTCATGATTTCCGCGCTCCGATTTGCCGTCAATCACTTCTTCATTGGCAAGCACAGTGCCGAGAGCCGGGCACCAATTGACCATCGCTTCGGCGTAGAATGCGAGGCGGTGCTCACGCTGATATACTTCGATGGCGAGATCGCCTTTTGATTTTACATCGGCTGGAATTGGGAGCTCCGCAATCGGGCGCGCCTTCTGCGCCTTTTCGTCAAACCACGAGTTGTACAGTTTCAAAAAGATCCACTGCGTCCAGTGATAGTAGTCAGGAGTGCAGGTCGCGAGTGAGCGATCCCAGTCATAGGAGAGTCCGACACGCTTTAGCTGCTTCGTGAACACTTCGCAGTTCTCTTGCGTAATCTTAGCGGGATGTTCGCCGGTATTTACCGCGTGTTGCTCTGCGGGAAGTCCGAACGCGTCAAAGCCCATTGGGTGGAGGACCGAGTACCCGCACATTCGCTTGTAGCGGGAAATAATATCGCTACCGGTGTAGCCGAGAGGATGGCCCACGTGCAATCCGCTGCCCGAAGGATAGGGGAACATGTCGAGGCAGTAGTACTTCTTCTCTTTAGGCGCGCCGGCAGCAAAGGTTTTATTTTCCTCCCAATAGCGCTGCCATTTGGCTTCAATTGACTGCGGTTCGTACTCGGCCATCGCCAAAATCCCCTAAAATTGCTTAAAAAACTGAATGTTCAGATAATAGTCGAACCATTGGATAAAGCAATGTATTGGGATTGCTCGGGTTTTTGATTGGGGGCTATTGCTTTATGGGGGGAGTTCCGATAGTTATTTGGTCTGCGGTTTGGGAGTATCGGATTAAGGTGGCAGCTTAAGACCCTTCGACTCCCTACGGTCGCGTAGGACTGTCCCGTATGACCGTCGGTTAAGGTCCGCTTTAGAAAAATGGCTGAAGTCATTTTTCTAAAGCGGAGGTGT
>CAYTAW010000147.1:0-8089 GCA_964435675.1 uncultured Bdellovibrionales bacterium | reverse complement strand
TTCCGAAATTTTTTCACAACTTCCCGAAGCAGTGCGGGCTCAGGTCATCACCCATTTCAACGGATCTGACATTGTCGAGGCTGCGTTAAACAGTGTTGCCAATAGAGTTGTTGAAACCGAAGCTACAATTGTAAAAGCCAGAGATGGCATTCAGAATATTATTCAGATCTCCAAGCGCGAATTAGCTTCAGCCGCATTGAAGGGCGGTAGCGTCCCGGAACTGCTCTACCAAATGGGCAACCTAAGAGACATCATTGATATGTCTGCCCTTTTAATGCAGGAAAATTTCCGCTTCCATTCGGCGCTGGCAACGGTAGCGGTCGATCCCGCAATCATCGATAGCGTATTTAACCGGCCGGATGACTTCATCGAGACGTGGAGCTTCGAAGCTAGCCATCCGAGCTTCGGCCTTTCAAGCTCATGGGTTTTTTCTGAGAAGAAAGTGCCGATTGATTTGAGAGTCCTAAACGAAGTGCTAACTACCGCGGCCAAAGACTTGATTCCCCGCTATCGAACCGCCGGCATCCATCATGCGTACGAAGCGTTGAACGCGGTGGTCAGTGAAGATATCCTGGAGCCGCTGCGCGGATTCTTACTCACTCAGGAAATAGGCATATTTCCGATACTTCACGGCGAAATTCAGCTCGGCGCAATGATTAATCTTCTCGACAAAGACGCGCTGCAGGCAACTGGCTCGCGCCGTCCAGATCTGGAATTTGCTGGCCTTGCGGCCAACACAGCGAACGCGATATTGCGCACGTTTCGCATCCCCGAACGCCTGGCAGACACCGACGAACTGAACTAAATGACCGATTCCGCGCCCCCTCCAGAACTCTCCGATTTCTCACCGCTGATTTTCTCCCCGCTGATTGTTCTAGTTACCGCACCGGCCGGGCAGTCTGGTGAGTTAGTAAACACCATTCTCGAAGCGCGCTACGCGGCGTGCGTAAATATTATTCCGAAAATTTCTTCGCACTATCACTGGCAGGGAAAAATTGAGAGCAGCTCGGAAGATCTGCTGGTCATTAAAACATCGCGAGCGCTCTTCGCAAAACTCGAGCAGTGCATCAAAACGCACCATCCCTATGATGTGCCGGAATGCGTCGCGATTGAGCCCAATGAAATCTCCGATCGTTATTTGGATTGGTGGAAATCCGCGTTAAATACGAGATAAGTAGAGAAAGGCTCTTCCGCACTGGGGTGTCTGGCCCCGCCACACGCAAGCAGAAAACGGCAACCCGCTTTTAAATCTCTTTGCTAGGGCTCACCGGCGATGCTTCATTTCGAACGTCTCGGCAAACAGCGCCTCGTACTGATCAACTATCCGCTCCCAATTGTATAACCGCTGCGCCCGCTCTCTTGCCAATTCTTGATAACGCGAAATCAATTCTGACTGATTCACCGTGTGTTCAATCACGTCCGTCAACGCGCTAAAGTCGTTCTTGGGATAATAAAGGCCAGCGTCTCCCAGCACTTCGCGGTGCTCAGGCACATCATTCGCAATCACACAATTTCCGTACGCCATTGACTCGATCAGGGCGGGATGAGTACCCCCCACTTCCGTCGCCTGGATCGCCAGGAGCGCATGCGTACGCAGCTCTTGATACGCCGCCCCAAACTGAAAGCCGGTAAAAATTACTCGAGAGTCAGCGGCCGCGCGAACACGCGCAATATATTCCTTTGCGTACGGAGCGTCTCCGACTATTACCAGCGGTATTTCACATTTCGTGCGCACGTAAGCTTCGACAACGCCGAGGGCGTTGTTCTCCGGTTCAAGGCGACTTACGTAGAGGATAAAACGCTTTGACTGAAGCGCAAATTCCTTCAACGTCTCCCCCTCTTCGCGCGGGAGCGCCTTCGCGCCATAGGCGATCACCGCCGAATCGCAACGGTAGGTATCGCGATAATAGTCGTGAATGACTTGGGCATCCGCGACAACGCGGGACGAAAAGAGCACCGCGCTGATTTCACCCAGCCGATACCAACAGCGGCCGAGCCAATTCCATTTGCCGCGCATGCGCTCAATGCCATCGACATTCGTCACTAAAGGCATGGCACCCAATCGCACGATCCAGCTAAACGGACTGTTTGCGGCGTTGCATAGGAGCACCAGATCTACACGGTTAAGAAGGAGGTGAACAAAAGTCGTCAACGCATGCACCGGCGTTTCGAAATACTTATGCATGATCGTTGCGGTATCGACTAATTCGGCCCCGGCATACGGCTGACGCTGCGTAGCTGTGGCGAAAAATTTCTTGCGGCCATAGACGCGCACAGCGTACCCGCGATCAACCAAGCGCCGCGCCAATTCCTCGGCGAATGTTTCAAAGCCGCCGTAGTTAGCCGGGATCCCTCTCGTGCCAGCAATGGCAATCGATACGGCCTTACCCTGTACACAATTTTTATTATCCATACGTGAAGGAACAATATAAACACAGCAGAGCTATTCAACGACAGGCCTTGGATATAACGGCATGACTCTGCGGGGGTGGATCCTCGCTGTACGGGTGGACCCACGCAGCAATAATGCAGCGACAATACTGCATACAGCAGTCAATAAGCACTTTTTTGCTGTAAACTCAGGTAGTTGGCGAACGAACACCATGACTTTTTGTGACTTGGAGCAGTTCAGGATAAATTACGGATATGGGTAGTGGATACTCCTTCGGTAGGGGTGGACCATAGATGCGTCTGCATTACGCTACGGAGACGTAACGGAAACGCATAATCAGATAGTAGGTAGCTCGGCGAGCGCGTGCTATTATGGCGAACAGACAAATACTCTTAATTATTAAGAGCTTAAACACGAAAAGTTCGCCAATTTAAGAGTTTCGAGATCGAAATGCTGCAATTTTTCGAAATCAAAATTTTGTCGCTGGTGCGGGCGTTCTACTCGCTCGAACCCGTTTGGGGTCTCGCCATTTTCGGATCGATCGGAGTAGTCCTCTTCTTCATACAGTTCATGAAGCAGAAGAAGACATTCGTTCCCGGCGCATTCGGTATCTTCTTTATCTGTGCCGCCGTTCTTCACGCGGGGTGGAGCAATCTTGTCATCAGCGATATCAACGCGATTCTCTCTACAATGCTCAATGGTCACGCGGTCCTGCCGCGCGGTGAAGTTCCAATTTTCGAGCCGGTATTTAGAATTTTAGTCGCGCCAATCGAATACCGCTTTTTATACGAAGAAGTGCTTTTCGTAATTATCGTACTGTACGCATGCTCGGCATTTTACTTCGGCTATAAGGAATATAGTGAAACCGGCGTACTTTTCGGCTCTCTCTCGATCGGCGACATGTTCGAAAACCAGGCGCGCCGCCCTTCGCGATCTGATTCCAACGAATTAGGATCGGGTGATTTCGCCAATAATCAGCAGATTGCTAAGTGGACAAAACCGAGCGGCAAAGCGGATACGATTCTTCCCGCAACCGATCTGCGCGGCAGTCAAGGCGTCGCCTTTAAGCAGGCGAATCTGATCATTCCCGGCGAAGAGCGAAATCGCCACGTTTTGATTGTCGCCAAAACAGGTAGCGGTAAGACGACCAAGTTGATTCTTCCCGTACTCTACAGCGACTGTATGTGCCGCGATCGCTCGACGATCGTCATCGACTCGAAGCCGGAAATGTGGCGCAAATTGGCAATGATGACGCGGCGCTACAATCCCGAAAAAGAGATTATATTATTCAATCCGCTTGATAGAGTGCGTTCGCTGAGCTGGAATATTCTCGGGAAAATTGAAGATGATACCGACGCAAAGCTGATTGCCCAGACTATTATTTCAGCCACCGAAAATCCAACCGCGAAAGCCGACAGCCCGTTCTTCAAAAACAACGCGCTCGCGCTGCTCAACGCAATCATGGTCGGCTTACTTCACGATCCAAATGAGCGTCTTTCTATGCCACGCGTGCATGAATTGGTGCAGAGCGGTATTAAACCGCTGTGCGACTGGCTCGAAGCGCATCCGCACGCGATTCGCAATACGCGCTCATTCGTCGATTTAGCGCGTTCTGGCTCGCAAAATGCCGACACCATCATGTCAGAACTGGGCATGCGCCTGAGCGCTTGGGACTTGACGGCGATTCGCTCTACGACGTTCTTGGATGAGATCGATCTCGAAGTTCTGGTCAATAAGCCGACTCTCTTTATCGTCGAACTGCGCGAATCAGAACTTGAAATGCTTCGTCCGATGGCCAACGTAATTGTCGTTGAAATGTTGCGCTATCTGACCAAGAAAGCTGAAAGCTGTGATCACGTGCGATTGCCCCGCCCCGTAAGCTTCGTAATCGACGAGTTCGCCAGCGCGCTCGGCAGACTGCCGGATATTCACGTCAAACTGAACACGCTCCGTTCGCGCAACGTCAGTATCGTGGCCGCTATTCAATCGATTGCTCAGGTTAAAGCGAACTACGGGGATGACGCCGATTCAGTACTTGCCGGCTTCAGCACCAAGATATTCATGCCGGCTCTCGACTTGCAGGACGCTGAATGGGCATCCAAAGAAACCGGCCAGATGACGATTCGCTTCGAAACCAATTCGTCGGGTAGCCAGGGTAAGTGGACCGAGTTCTCGAAGAGCAAGAACTCGGGTTCACAAGAGCAAGTTCAGCAGCGCGCGGTATTGACCCCGGATGAAATCGGCAGACCGGCTGACAATATCTCGACTTTCTTCATGCCGAATACGCCGGTATTCCAAGGACACCTTGTCCCCTACTACAAGATTCCTGAAGTCTTAAAGCGTCTCACCGAATTCGATTCCGAAGACAAAGAACTCAAGCTGCGCGAGAAGCCGATTGAGTATGAAGAGAAACTCCCGGCACCCGGCGCGGCGGCAGCTCCAGCGGGCGGACAAGCGGCGGCTGGCGGCCTTCCACCGGGAATATCGAATACCAAAGGATGGACCGACGAACAGGTTATCGCCAAGCTCAACGAAACAAAGAAAGGCCTCGACTGGGACAACACCACCGGCAGCGCGCGCAAATGGTGGGAAGCCTTCGAGAACGAAAACAAGACGCGCAATGCGCTCGTGTTGCGGCTGGCTGAAGAACTTGCCGTGCGCAAAGCAACGATCACGGAATTCTTCCTGGCCTATGTGTACAGCAACACGGACAACATTCAGGCCAATCTGCATTATCTCGATTACACCCGACTGAAGAAAGAAGAAGAGAAGCGTAAGCGCGAAGCGGCAGCGAAGTCCGCTCCTGCAGCGGCGGCAGCGCCGGCCGCTGCAACACCTCCTGGACAGGCTGCGGCGTAGCGCCCGGCGGACCATTTTTACTGTAGCAGAGAAAGCGCTATTGCTGGCTGTTGATTGGCCTGGGCCAGGACAGCCGCCTGTGATTGCTGCAGCACTTGGAGACGCACCATTTCGGCCACCTCTTGAGCAACATCCACGTCACGTATTCGCGCTTCAGCGGCAACTAAGTTCTCACGAGTGACACTGAGATAATCGATGGCGACAGTCAAACGGTTTTCGGAGGCGCCAAGAATACCCCGATTAATGGTAACCGTATTCATCGCGCTGGTTACCGCGTCGAGCGCTAGCGTTGCCGCGGTCTGCGAGGCGGTAGAGGTCGTCGAAATAATCGAATAGGTCATCGGCGCCGAATTGTCTACGCCGAGCCCGAGCGCCTCAATCGTACCGCGCACATTCTGCAGGGTAACCATTGAATTTGAATTGCCGTTAAGTCCAACTTGAATCGTTATGCTTGACGAATTCGAAAGCAGCTTCGAGCCGTTAAATTCCGTAGTGACCGCGATACGCGCTATTTCCGAACCAAGCGCCAAATACTCGAGCGCCATCGCCGAGCGCTGCGCCATCGTATTCACCCCGTTCGCGCTCTGCGTGGCAAGCTCTGCCATGCGAGAGAGCACGGTGCTAACTTCGCCGAGCGCCGAATCGGCAATCGATAGCCAAGAGATTCCGTCACTCGCGTTGCGAATCGCTACAGTGGCGATGCGTGATTGAGCGCGTAGCGAATCGGCAATTTGAATGCCGGCCGGATCGTCGCTCGCACTGTTGATACGCAAACCCGAAGAGAGTCTTTCAAATGTGGAATTGAGTGCAGAAGTAGTTCTGGCCAGTTGTGCCTGCGCCTTAAGAGAGGCGACATTCGATGCGAACGAAACAGCCATTAACAAGCTCCCTGCGGGGCGGGTGCTTTCCTTTGCATGTGGGTCGCCGCTGCAGACGGCCCTGCATTACTATTAACGGGCGATTCTCTGAAAACCTTTATAAATCGGAGCTAAAAAGATTATTGAGACAACCCAGCGAAAACATGATGTTTTCAGCGTCGACAATCAGTCGACTGCCAGTAATAAGCAGCTAACATTCGACGGGATTATCGGGCAACGGCGAGGCTGCGGACTCGAAACTGACGTCCACAAATAAAAAATACAAAAAAAACGGCCAGCATATGCTGACCGTTCTTCACACTCTCTCGAATGCTCTTTAGTCGACCGACTTTCTCAAGAAGGTCGGAATTTCGAATTTATCATCTTCCTCTCCAGACGAGAGAACCGATACTTTCTTTAACTTGATCACACGCTCATCAACCTGTGGTTGCTGGCGATTGCGCATGAATGCAGGGGTGTCAGTGCGTTCAATCTCTTTTGCAAGAGATCCAGTTGCCTGGCTTGAAACCGGCTGCGAAGTTGTCGATGTAACCGGGATAGCATCGAGATCAGAGTCGCCAAAGCCGGTCGCAATAACGGTAACACGCACGGTGTCTTCGAGTTCTGAATCGATAACCATTCCCCAGATGATATTTGCATCTTCGTGGGCCTCAGCGTGGATAAGCTCGGCAGCTTCGTTAACTTCTTGAAGCGTAACATCCGGCGAAGCGGTAACGTTGATGAGAACGCCGCGTGCGCCGTGGATCGAGACATCTTCGAGAAGCGGGCTCGATACAGCTTTTTCGGCAGCTTCGATTGCGCGATTTTCTCCGGAAGCCTGGCCGGTTCCCATCATTGCCATGCCCATCTCGGACATAACAGCGCGAACGTCTGCGAAGTCGACGTTTACTAATCCTTCGAAAATAATCAGATCACTGATACCCTTGACGGCCTGATAGAGAATATCGTCGGCTTTTCTGAAGGTATCGATCAGCGAGGTGTTGCGTCCAGCAATCGAGAGCAGACGCTGATTCGGGATCGTGATCAACGTATCGACATGCTTCTTAAGCTCTTCGATACCACGATCGGCGTTGCGCATACGGCGCTTGCCTTCGAACAAGAACGGCTTGGTGACTACACCAACAGTCAAGCAGCCAAGGTCTTTAGCAACTTCAGCAACAACCGAAGCGCCAAGCGTTCCCGAACCGCCGCCGCCAAGACCAAAAACCTAAATGCTCGCCAGATAAGCTTGCAGTTTCATTGCCGTCTCGTCCATGGGTACTCCAACATCTGGATCTGCTCCCGCCCCAAGTCCGCGCGTTACCTCATGACCAATTTGAATCTTGTTTGTTGCTTCGCTTGATGCGAGAGCCTGCGCGTCGGTGTTAGCGGCATAGAACTCTACTCCCTGCAGGCCGCTGCGGATCATGTTATTGATGGCGTTAGAACCGCCGCCGCCAATACCAAAAACCTTAATGCGCGCCATATTAGCTTGCAGTTTCTTTGCCGTCTCGTCCATGGGTACTCCTATTCCGTATTGGTAAAATTATGCAGTGGTAAAATTTAGCTCAGATTTTTGAAAATTCGGTATTGAAAATCTCAAGTTTTTCAAAAGGTTACGCAAAACATGCCGATCCATTCGAGCCAGTACGCTTCTCGCATAAAATAGCGCGCCGCACAACCTCATTGAGGGCCGGAAGCGTACCATAAAACCATTAAAACCAAAATAAAATGTGCATGCCAAAAATAAAACTTCAATCTACTTAAACTAAAACTGTAGTTCTGTAAAGCGATATGTGAGCTGAGAATAGTAATTACACTCAGCGGGTCGAAAATATGGAAATGGATTCCCGTTCCGTTGACGGATACGCACTAATTAAATTCACCAAATCACGCGAAATACTCGGCTCGCGCTAGAATTGTTCGCTAATCCAAGCGCCGACGCGGCGAAAGATCTGAGAAAAGCCACGCGCTCCCGAAC
>CAYTAW010000146.1:0-8179 GCA_964435675.1 uncultured Bdellovibrionales bacterium | reverse complement strand
GCAGATGGACTAGACGATCTACGGGCTTCTGGAGGGGGAATTCGGTAATCATTCTCATAGGAATAGCTATTAGTACGCGGCTGGGAGGGGCGCGGTTCAGTCACTTCCTGCCACCACTCACATTCCCCTGTATTCGCATTAACCTGGACACAGATGATCGAGCGGCGCACACGCTGATCGGCATATACTGTGTCCGCAAGGAATATGATCAGTGACAATACTAGGCATGTTGGCCTGAGTGTAAATGCCATATGCTTAGCGTAGCGCGAAGCCGGTTGCTGCGCCATGCCAGGCGAATTGCTTGATATGACCTAGGATTTTCGAAAAAGAATGAGCTATGATGAGCTCGTTAGAAACTAGTACCTCTACCAATAATTTAATTTTGGACAGACACTAGATTGCTATGACCGCGTTTTCCGAACCCAGCGTGCCGCCGTCGTCAACTTCGCCGGGCCGGACTCCGTTCGAACCATTACGGATTTCCTCGGATTCTGATTTCGTCACTCAAGAACGCGTCCGGAATCTGATGACGCAGGTTGGCACCGCGCGAATCGTCGGCTTCGATGCGGTATTCATCGATCCAATCTCCAACCGGCGCGTCGAGCGTACCCAATTAGACCACGAACCGTTGTACTGGGAGAACTTCGAACTCCTGCAACCATTCCAGTCGCGAACGTTTCTGCTTCCCTTTGTCGAACGCTTGAATGCGCTTGTCGTCAAGGAGTTCTTCGCTGACGCGCGTGAAATACTAGGAGAGTATCCGGGAGGATTTTCGCTGCAAGCCTTTTCCGAGAGAGATTCCCGAGAAATAGAGCGTCATTCCTATCCTGGAGGATTCTCGATTGACGTGCTGCACCACGATTCATTGTATGTGCCCGGTTATCGCGCGATTGCGCAGGAAATTTGGATTAAAAAATATTTACCGAAGGTGCTCGAGTGCTGTTCACGGGCCTACCGAGAGGTGCTTGAGCCGGCGCTTCCGCGCGAACTCGTCGAATCTCCTTACTTCGGGGGGATCTCGTTCGCGTACCGCTGGATTGATGCGTGGCAGCTTCCGGGACAGATCGTCTTTACACTCGACCGCACACCGGGAAATATCGCTGAAGACCACAATATATTGCGTGGGGATATAGATCGGCTGCTCGACACGGAAATATTGAACAGCATTCAGGTTCCGCTTGATGACCTGTTCCGCAAAATTTTTCTCGGAACCATATTCCCCGGTATGATCGAAGCGAAGATCGGCCTCCCCGCTTCCACCGATCTAGAAGTGGCGGTACGGCGCGACGATCCTCTCGGGCAGTATGACAGCCAAGTGCGCTTGCATGTTGGCATCGATCTACACCTACCGCAAAACGGCGAACGGCTCGCGGACTTTTGCCGCAACAAAATCCGCCATGAATACCGAAAATTAATATATGAAGAATTTGCCGGGTTTTGCCGTACGCAAATTTTCCCACGCCTCGAAAAGCTTCCGCCCGAGCTCGCTGCGCACGTCACGGGAATGAAGTACGTGATTAGAAAGGAATTTGTGCCGGATTAAGACGGTACCGCACCTCAGATTATTTCCGGGGCACCATCACGGTGTTACCATAATCACTGTATTCCTATACCGAGCTCCCGGCGGTACCGTGTCCAACGCTACGGTTGCCGGCTGCGGCGAAACTGCTTCTTGCCACGCGCTCCGCGAAAGCCGCTTTGCCGATCATCGCTGCGCCGGTCATCCCGTTGCCGCTCAGAGCGCGGGCGGTCAGTTCGGGGCCGATCAGTTCTCGGGCGGTCATTTCTAGGGCGCTCAACTCTTGGCCGATCATCGCGCGTATGAGCATCTTTTGGGCGATCGTCACGCGCTCGCTCGCTGCGGCGATTATCTTCTTTCGCCGGACGACGCGGTCTGAATCCGCCCTCTTTACGCTCTCCCATGAAGCGGCGCGGCCGATCCCGGCGCATGCCGCCGCTGTGCCCTTGATGGCGGTGTCCACGCCAGCTGCGCTCTTCACGCGTATCGTCTGCGCTCTCCGCGGTACGCACCGGCTCTTTCAGCAAGAGCGGGCGCCCTCCTTGATTCATCTTGGCAAAAGCAGCAGCAATCAGCAGGGGATCGTGATTGAATTCGTCCTTCAGTTGCGAGGCGATATCGATAAAAAGCTCGAGGCCACCTTCGGCAATCGTCTGATTTAGAGTGTCTTTAAGGTGCCGCATGCGAATCAAATTAATTTCTGCAATCGTCGGCAGCTCCATCTTCTCGATTCGCTGGTGAGTCGCGCGCTCGATTACACTTACCATGCGCATCTCGCGCGGCGAGACGAAAAGCACCGCCTCACCCTCACGGCCGGCGCGCCCGGTACGTCCGATGCGGTGAATATAAGACTCTGGATCGGTCGGAATATCGTAGTTAATCACGTGGCTAATGCGCTCGACATCGAGGCCGCGCGCGGCAACATCAGTCGCGACCAGAATATCGATTTGTCCTGACTTGAGCTGCTTGATTGTCTGCTCACGCTGGCGCTGCGCCAGATCGCCGTTAATCGCGACGGCTGCGAACCCGCGCGCAATTAAGCTGTCGGCCAGTTCAACTGTGGCGCTCTTGGTGCGCACAAACACTATCACACCGTCGGAGTGCTTCTGTTCGAGAATTCTGGTTAGCGCGTCAAGTTTATTCAATCCCGATGCCATCCAAAACCGTTGGCGAATTAATGGCGCTGTAACTGTTTTGGCCTCAATGGCAATTTCAACTGGGTTGGAAAGATGCTGCTGGGCGATCTGGCGAATTGCGCGTGGCATTGTCGCCGAAAAAAGTGCTATTTGACGCCGTTCGGGCGTCTGGCTTAGGATCCACTCGACGTCGTCAATGAATCCCATGCGCAGCATTTCATCGGCTTCGTCGAGAACAAGCGTCGAGACTTCGGCAAGAGAAAGTTTTCCGCTACGAATGTGATCAATAACGCGTCCCGGCGTGCCGACAATGACGTGCACCCCTTCACGCAGCGCGCGAAGCTGCTCCGCGTAGCCTTTTCCGCCGTATATCGGGGCAATTTTAAAACCGTTTAAATGCGCGGCGTAGCGCTGGAAGGACTGGCAAACTTGCATAGCTAATTCGCGCGTCGGCGCGAGAACGAGCGCCTGCAGTGCACGCTTGGAAACATCAATCTTTGATAAAATCGGCAGCGCAAAAGCGGCGGTTTTTCCGGTACCCGTTTGCGCCTGACCGATCACGTCCTTGCCGTCAAGCACGTACGGAATCATCCGCGCTTGAATCGGCGAGGGCTGTTCGTACCCGCTTTCAGTTACTGCTTGCAGAACTTGAGCCGAGAGTCCGAGGCGGTCAAAAGTTAAAGGGGTAGTATCTTGCATTACCGCATTCATGAGTCACATATCCTTTCGTTAAACGTATTTCGCAGATAGTCGAATGCAGAATGCGCTTTTCGGCCCTGAGGGATCCCCGTGAAGCAACACCATGAATTGTTCGCTCGCTATTTGTTCCGCTTTTAGCAGATCTTTATAGAGCGCAGAGGAAACACCCCTGGGTTCGTGCTCGAACCCAGACGAATCATCCTGCAGATGTGCCTGCAAACGGCAGACAGTAAAGGGCAGGTTAAATGACTACGGGCTTTTAGAGTACGATAAACTCAGCAACGGGCAACGGGCCCGTTCGACTGATGCATGGTGAACTGCCTAGCCCTGCTTGTCAAGTTTTGAGCCAGTTTCAGCCAAGAATGAGATGACCGCCGCGTTAAAATCGCGTTGTTTTCGTAAGGTATCTTTCAGTAATACCTTAAGAATTGAGAAAAGAACCTTCTTTGCCGCGACTATGACCGGGCCGATAACTGGCCGGTGGGACGAAATACGTGCCGGCACTAATTCAACTTCAGCAAGCTGGCAGAGACGACGCAGCTTTTCGAGTTGAATGCCTGAGAGTTCGAGAGCTCCCTTTACCGCAGGCATGTTCAAGCGCTTGATATAATCGAGATCTGCCGCGCGGAAATTTCCCTGGTCAATTCGCTCGGCCACGCGATCGTAGACGAGCCTTTCGAGGTCGGCGGCTGGTACGCCAACGGATTTAATCCAGGACTGCTCGGCGCGCTTGAAATTTGGCTGTTCCATACTGTGTTATTAAAGCGCTGCTATTGCGCACGGCTAAACAGTATTGCAGTTGCCAAGTCTCGTCAATCACAAGCTACCTCAATCTGTATTCGTGGTAAGCCCCGCAGTCGGCAGACAGCCGCAGCAATCGGCAGCTTGCTATTTTTTTCGGTTGGTAAGTCAGAGGTAATTCAAGTGCGTCTTTTTGGAACGATATCGAATAGCAAACAGCTGCCTGCCAACTGCGGGGCCCCTAAAGAGGTACCCTCTGAGCTTTCATTTATTTAGATGCTGCTTAACCGTTTCGAGCAACTTCGCGCGGCGAATGGGTTTACTCAAATAGTCATCCATCCCGGCCTCCAGACAACGCTCGCGATCGCCCGACATTGCGTTGGCAGTCATTGCGATAATCGCGATATGCGTACCGAGCTCCTTTTCACGCTCGCGAATGTGCTCGGTTGCCTGATATCCGCTCATCAACGGCATCTGGCAATCCATCAATATCAAAGAAAACTTCCGCGCGCTGTCATTGAACTGCTTGACTGCTTCGACGCCATCGGCGGCGATTGTTACGTTGTAGCCGGCTGTCGATAATATTTTAAATGCGAGCTGCTGATTGACCACGTTATCTTCGACCAGTAAAATTTCCTTATCGTGATTATTGAACTCGGGCTCAGTTTTTGCGGCGGCACGATGCGCCTGTATGTGGGCTTCGTCCGATCCACCAGCTTCGTGTTCACTGATTACCGGGCACTGCACCGTAAAATGAAATACCGAGCCAACATCTTGCCGGCTTTCAACCCAAATTTCGCCCCCGAGCATCTCGACCAGGCGGCGCGAAATGGTTAGACCGAGACCAGTGCCTCCAAAGTGGCGGGTGGTCGAACCGTCGGCTTGCGTGAACGCTTCGAAAATCTTCTGGTGTTTTTCCTTCGAGATGCCTATTCCTGTATCACTGACACTGAAACGCACCTCAATTTTTTTATCGCCGAGATCTTTCCAGCTGGCGAAAAGCATCACGAAGCCCCCTTCGGTGGTAAACTTCATCGAATTGGTAATCAAATTGGTCAGCACTTGCCCCAACCGATTACTGTCGATATACAGCCGATCGGGGAAGTCGGTCGCGATCGAGGTCATGATTTCGATACCCTTGCGGCTCGCGTCGATGCGCAGGAACGAGAGAAAATTATCAAGATATCGGGTGAAGGATATTTCATGCGGATCAATCACCAATTTTCCAGCCTCGATCTTTGAGAAATCGAGAATATCATTGATAACCGTGAGCATGCGCTGCGAAGAGTCCGCCACCATCTGCAGGCAGTCACGCTGCTCTTGATCGATATTTGAATCGAGGAGCAGCTCCGTCAATCCGATAATTCCGTTCATTGGCGTACGAATCTCGTGGCTCATATTGGCAAGGAATTCGCTCTTTGCCTTGCTGGCACAGAGGGCTTTCTCTCCCGTTTTTATGAGCTGTTGATTAGTGCGCTCAAGAACGCCGAGCACATCGTTAATCTGGCTTGTCAGCGCGCCGATTTCATCCTTCGGCGATCCAACGTTTTGCAGGCGGCGCGATAGATTCTCATCTCCTGCAAGCTGCTGCATGAAATTGTTGAGCGCGGTCAGTCGGCGCATTATTAGCTGATCGAAACTGAATAAAATAAGTAGCAGCCCGGCAAGACCGCACACTATCAGCAAGTTTGTAATCGTGCGCCTCGTTAGCAATCCGTGCTGAAGTACTTCCCGCGAGTCCTCAACGCGGTACACTAGAGCGCGACGATTGTGAATATCTAAAATTTCTCCGAATCCGAAAACTTTCTCTGCGCCGAGTTCCTGGAAGTAGGTAGTTTCTCCCGATTCCAGAAAGTCGCGATAATCTTGATCAAGGCGCGCGTCTGCCTCGGTTCTTAGCGTCAAATTGACATTGGCGATTTCGGCGAGTTTGGCGATGCGCTCCTCGTCGATAGATTGTGCGAATATCAGGGTGCCTGCCGCAGGTCCGGTTTTCTCCGATGTTAAAATCGGGAATGCCGCGAGCAGCAGCGGTTCATTCTCGACAACAAGAACGCCGACTATGGCATCGTTTATGTCCTTACCGCTGAGCAACGCCGGGGTTGCGTAAACGGCATCAAGCACCGGCTGCGAAATCTCCAAATTAGATTTTCGGTCATCGGAGAGCGTTTTTGCATACACCAAGTCGCGCGCGCGATTGAAATAGAGCACATGGCGCACGTGCAGCGCATCGACTGATGCTGGATTCAGATTCGATTCTACATAAATCGAAGATGGTTTTTTAATATAATCGTAGGTATCATCCCAATATGCCCAGTCGGATATGATCGATGTCAGATTCTTTCCCATGTGGTCGAGCGCGCGCTTTACACGGGTGACATCCTTGAGCGTATTTTCCTCTTCGATTCGCGAATAGCCTTCGATCAGCGTCTGCGAGAAGAGCACGTGTAACAGCACGAGCTGGAATCCGACGATCAACGTGACGATGAGAATTAATTTATAGCGCAGACCCATGGCTATTCCGAAAAACCACTTCCTGAAAGTAGTCGGCTAAATCGAGATTTTGCATTAATCTTTCAACGAGTAACAAAGAGTGGATTTAAACAGCACATTCAAGTGGTTAGACCAGACACAAGTTGCTAACCTCGACCTATAAGGGACTTCAAAGAGAGTCAGAATTTGAACCCAAAATTCAGCGGAGCCCGGAACACGATTGCTCACCGAAATTGCCATAAAAATCCCCCGACCTCCCGATCAATCGAACAGACCAGCAACAACTTAGTATTTCCAAGAACTTAGCGACTCAAGGGGAAAAAATAAAACTATAAAGGCAGAAAGCTTATAGCAAAAAAAACTCTTTTCGAGTATTTTTCGATATGCTAGAAGTGTGAAGCAAATTAAGGAACCGAGCAGTCTACGGCCAAAATAAAACGTCAATTTCTATACGAGTATTTAGCTATGAACCAAAAAAGGAAAACGAGCGCCGACAATTCTGCAGATTCAAGCTCTACTGCGTACCGCACCAGTACCCTGGCTCCTGTCCAGCGGCAAACGCTCGAGTTTCTGCGAAACTTTATCGCGGATCGCGGCTACGCGCCTGCGTTGAAAGATATTGCTGAGCATATCGGTGTTAAATCACTCTCCACTGCCCACTTTCATCTCGAGCGCCTAGTCGATAAGGGATTTATTGTTCGCGGCGACGACGGTTCACTCGAGATCGTCGATGCGTCTACTCCTGAGCTTGGCCCAACGGCGGTTCCTTTGGTAGGAGTCATTGCCGCCGGTCTCCCAATCGAAGCAATCGAACAGAAAACAATGATCGATATTCCCTCCAATATGCTCGACGGGCGCGGCGAGGTCTACTGTCTTGAGGTCAGCGGCAATTCAATGATTGACGCGCACATCTGCGACCAAGACATTGTAGTTATCAAGAGACAGGATACTGCCAATGACGGTGAAATAGTGGTTGCGCTTTTAGAGGATGGATCGGCAACATTAAAGACATACCGCCGATTAAAGAATGGCAAGGTGATGTTAATTCCTGCAAACCCAACCATGAAGCCGATGACCCTTGATGAAGTGACTATTCAGGGCAAGGTGATCGGACTGCTACGAGATATGCATTAAAGTCTATCCACCATAATAAATTTTAATTTAGAAACGTAAGGAAAAAAATGGCACAAGAGAAGGACCCTAAGGCATTAGAATCAGCGATTTCTTTGCTTGAAAAGCGGTATGGACGCGGCGCAATTATGAACCTCGATGCGAGCGCGCACGAGAAAATTGCCGCTATTCCGAGCGGCAGCTTGGGATTGGATATCGCGCTCGGTATCGGCGGCATGCCGCAAGGAAGAATTGTAGAAATTTACGGTCCTGAATCATCGGGCAAGACCACGCTGGCATTACATCTTGCCGCTGAGACACAAAAGCAGGGCGGCACGGTTGTTTTTATCGATGCGGAGCACGCTCTTGACGTGAACTATGCTAAGAGACTCGGTGTAGATACGAGCACCCTACTCGTCAGCCAGCCTGATTGTGGCGAGCAGGCGCTTGAGATCTGCGAAGCAATGGTCCAGTCCGGAAG
>CAYTAW010000145.1:4830-8184 GCA_964435675.1 uncultured Bdellovibrionales bacterium | reverse complement strand
ACTCTCGACCTTCAATCAGTTAATGGCGCCCTCTTAAGAGGTTATGATACCGATACTAATAAGGTAAATTAAGGCACGTAACAGAAATTATATGAAGAAGTCAGGCAAAACTCAAAAGTCCGCTGCGGAAGCTAAAAAACTCGCGCAACGAAAGGTTAAACGAAGCGAAGTGCGCAAACACCTTGATGAACGGCTGCGCTCGCTGCACCACCGCGCGATGATGATCGAACAAGAGCTGCGCGACCTCGATGACAATCGATTTTATCGCTGCTGCATCTTCGGCAGTGCGCGCATTAAGGCAGGAACTAAAGCCTACAACGACGTCTATGAGCTTGCGCGCTACCTCGCATGGAATGGTATCGACATTCTCACCGGCGGTGGACCGGGACTTATGGAGGCCGCCAACAAGGGCGCGAAACTCGGACAAGAGGAGAAACATTCGAAAAGTCTTTCCTATGGTTTATCGATTCAACTTGATTTCGAGCCAGAGCCGAATAGCCATCTCGACGTCAAGCGCCATCACCATCGTTTCTCGTCGCGTCTCGATGATTTCATGCGGCTCTCGAACTCGATTGTCGTTACTCCGGGTGGTATCGGAACGCTGCTTGAATTGTATTTCTCGTGGCAGTTGATCCAGGTGCGGCATATTGGCTTTCGTCCAATAGTGTTGATGGATAAAGCGTACTGGACCGGGATTATTGATTGGATGAAAAATATGCCGCTCGAGCGCGGACTGGTCAGTCCGAAGGATTTTGATTGTATTTCAATTGTCGATTCGCCCGAAGAGGCACTTGAAAAGATTTCTGCGCACCACAAGGAATTTCAAAAAAGTGGAAAAGCGCCGGTTGTCTAATTGAATCGGTCCGCGATGCCCAGTTGATCTTTGACTACTGCTGAAGTGACTATTGTTGTGGGCGGCGTAGCTGCCTATTCCTGCTGTATGCGCCTCATGTTCTGCGCCCGCTCAATTGCCTCAAGAAAACGCTTACGTATTGCCTCTCGTTTTTCTTCTTCGGAATTGTATGTCGGCGCATTCTGCACCGGCGCATCATCGGTCGTATCGTATACTGGCGCGGAATCAGGCAAGCCTTCTCCCGTATCGCTCGCAGTTGCTAAGAGCTTCAGCAGGTCTCCGGCTTCGCCCGATTTTGTGGTGTTTGCGGGAGACGAGGAATTTTGCGCAGCGCCGGGTTCGGTGCCCCCAATGGATGCCCTGCCTATGCCCTGAAAACTGAGCAAAATAGAGTCTTTTATTTGTGCGGGATACTCGTCGAGAACAAGCCGAGCCATTTTCTGTTCGGGAACTTCAGGCGGGGCCTCGACAACGGCTTTCTCCGCTGCCGGCTCAATATTCGCTTTTTTTGCTGTATTGTTATCTGCCGTTTTTACAATTTTAGTTTCGGGAGGCTCTTGAATGGATGCGGTCTGCGGCGCTTCGTCCGTATCTGTGGAGAGCAGATAGACCGAGCCGCCTAAAATAACTGAACCGGCAAGCAGAGCGCTGGTAATCGGGTTTCTGAGCACTTGGCCGGCGCCGCCAACGAGTGGGGCGAGGCTTTTCCTAAAATCAAAACGCGATGCGATGCCAGCGCCCGCGGAAAACGCAAGCGTCATCCGGCGTGAGGTATCGTCGTCTTCCGGAATTATTTCGGCTGATAATTCCTCGACCGGCTTCGGCGCTATCGTTTTGGGGGCAGCGACTATAGCCGACGGTGCTGCCGTTGCTGCCGCTACCGCGGCGGGCGTCGATAAAAATTGCTGAGCTTTCGCTTCATCCTTCATCATCTCGCGAATTTGCTTCACGAGTTCATTGCCCTGTCCGGCGTTCGCTCCGAATCCGATGGTACGCTGTATCTCTTCTCCGACCTGGATACGAGCGATCGAAGGATTGTCGATCCAGCTTTCCGGTCGGTAGGTAAGATTAGTAACCACGACGATCTCTTTGTTTGTTCGCGCAAAACTCGATAGGAGCTCGGCAAACCGTTCGCGCCACTGATTTGCGAGGGGCTCGAATGGATCGTTTAGTATGAGAATCTGATCTTTTGTGCGTGTGGCGATTAACAGACGCACGCGCCGCGCTTCACATTTGCTTAGTTTATTCCAAGATGTTTGCGGTGTGAGCTTTAAATCATACGATGAGCATAGCCCGTCGATAATATTCCCGTTTAATCCAAGTCGGAAGAACGACTCGAGCACCGGTTCGTGTGCCGCTTCTTGGCTTTCTCCAAAGCCGACAAAATAATGCTCGCTCGGAATATAGGTGCGGTCATCAAGAAAAATGGAGATCCGTTCGCGCCCGGGTATACCGGCGAGCGCGCGCTGATATACTTCCAATGCGGAATAGGTCGGCGCGCGGAAAACGGAGACCTGTCCAGCATGGCAGGAGACGCAGTTGATAAGCTCGCCGCTTTGCGAGAGGAGGTTCAGCTGTAACTTCTTAAAAGCCATTACACTTTAAAAAAAACTTTTAGCGGACGACACCGTTTGCCGGTAAGGCACGTATTGTCAGCCGGTACGTTTGTATATCGGAAGGTCGCTAATTTTGATTGAGTCAGAGCGGATAGCGAATTTTCGCCTCCCAACCTATTGAAATAACAGCTATTTTGCTGCCATCCAACGCAGCATCGACTTAGCCCATTCATCAAATGTACCATGGCGCACTTTCCGTTTCGCACCCACAAGTTTTTGAATTGTCTCCTCGATGTAATTGCCACGGGCAAGGGAGTGCAACTCAGTCCTTAGACTGCTGATTGACTCATTTGCTTCGATTTCAATGTAATCGCGAAGAGCTCGCATATCGTCTGCGCCGCTACTGCCGTATTCGCGCACCCATTCAGCAATACGTGAGTAAGAAGGAACTGGACGTTCGTCTATTGTCATAGCGCAAACCTGAATTGTAACCTCAAATCGCTAATAGCAATTTATAGCATTATAACATTTAAATTCTGACTATGCGAATCCTCTTTGTGGCCACCTCTCTTGATAGACCGGAGGCGCATTTGATTCGGGCGCTGAAAGTTCGTGGCCACGATATCAAATTGTTAATCTCCGAATCACCGCAAGTGCTCGAAATTTACGGAAATGATCGCAGTTTCATAGAATTCTTTCCGCTGCGCAGCCGCGTCAGCCTGCCTTCGATAGTAAAAATTCGTAGACTGATAAATGAATTCCGCCCCGATATCGTTCACTCGTTTTCGGCGCGCGCGCTGTCGAACAGTTTGTTTGCCGCGATCGGATACCCCGTCAAGCATGTCGCGTACCGCGGGTCGTTGGGAAATTTGAGCTTTTGGGATCCATCGTCGCTGATCAGTTTTTTACATCCTCGCTTGAGCAAGATCATCTGCGTCTCAGATG
>CAYTAW010000145.1:0-4820 GCA_964435675.1 uncultured Bdellovibrionales bacterium | reverse complement strand
ACGACCTGGAGCGTATCGGTGTCCGTAAAGAAAAGTTGATCAGAATTTATAAAGGGCATGATCCGGCATGGTATGCGGGTGTGCGGCCAATCGATCGCGCCGCTATCGGCGTGGCGCCCGGGCAATTTCTTATCACCTGTGTGGCTAATAGCCGGCCGGTTAAGGGTGTGGATACGTTGATTGGAGCATTTCTCAAACTTCCGCGCTCACTGCCGGTGCGTTTGGTTGTTGCCGGGGAGATTCGCGACCAACGTCTCAACTTACTCGCGGCTCGAGATGATCGCATTACACTATTGGGATTTCGCGCCGATGCCCCGGCAATCGTCGCTAGTAGCGATCTTTTTTGCATGCCGTCGCGACGCCGAGAGGGTTTTCCTAAAGCGCTGATCGAGGCGATGATTCAAGGGGTGCCGGCGGTGGTCACATCGGTCGGAGGATTGCCGGAGATGGTTGTCGACCGGGTGAGCGGTTTGGTGGTGCCGCCGGAAAACGAAGAAAGACTCGCCGCGGCGTTAAAGGAGTTCGTAGATACTCCACCGCTTGCCGCTGCGTACGGACCGAAAGCGCGCGAGCGGGTCTGTTCATTGTTCACTATTGAAAATACGATTGCCGAAACCGAGAAGGTGTATCGTGAGTTAATTGCGGTATAGGATTACTTGAATATGACGCCGTCGAGCAAGAGATCGGGGCTCAGCTCAGAACTAATGTGTTGCCCGCTTTTGTCTATCCAGTTATAGAGACTACCCTGCTTATTGATCGTCTTCATCTTTTCCATCAGCGCTGCGGCATCAGGCGCATCGGCAATCTTTCCGTTCGATGTTCCGGACTCGCTTGTGGAGGCGCCGCAGATCTCTTCGAGCCAGCGGCGAACCAGTACGAATGGGCCCTTCGCTCGTTCGCCGCCCGGTAGGGGCTCGGGTTCGCGAAATCCTTCAATAAATCGGTGGGTCAGCTCCACACCGAAGCCCGACTGGAGAAGGATTTGCGTTGCGACTTGAACGCTGGTGCATCCCCAATGACTCACTTCGAGCGATGGATTGATGAACTGCTTTTTCATTTTGAGCATGCGCCGGTAATCCGCAAACCCTTTTCGGTCGTGCGCCGAAAAGCAAGAAAAAGCCACGTGAATCATGCCGCCCCCTAAGAGCGCCGCCGTCGCACCCACTTCGGGCATATGCCAGCCGAGTAGTCCGACCAGCTCAAGATTTTTCTGCATGGGATCATTGATGAACTGCCATTCTTCCGGGGTGACCACGCGTTTCATGCGCTTGAAGAGATAGGTGTAGGAGAGGATTGCCGCTAAGGTGCTTGGCCTGTAGAGGCGCGCTAACTGCAGAGAGGAATATATCCATCCCTTGGGCATTCTTTCATCGCAGTAAGTTCTGCTAGCCCAATAGAGCACCGAAAGCGCCGTTGCGCCGCGCAGCACGCGGCCGACTTGGAATTCACTTTTTTCCGAAAGCGTTTCCAGGCCGTTCTGTTCATCGGCCATCAACTCTTTTACGGCGATCGAGAAGCTTGACGGCATGATGCCGATAATAGACGCATACCGTTTCGAAATATTGCTCTGTTTTGCTGACTCTTCCGACGACAGCACCCCTTGCATGCTCATTGTTCGAGTTGATTCGATTGCTCTACAAACTTTATCTGTTCGATGACTGACTTCTTATTAAGCGGTTTAATTAAATAATTGAAGCAGCCGGTTACATGCGCTTCGAAAATCTTTTGCTCGTCATCTACGGCAGTCGTCATGACGATGCTGACTGAGTCGTTGCCAAATATGCCTGACTCTTGTTCGCGCTCGCGAATCATCTCCATTACTTCGAGGCCGGTCATTTTGGGCATCATTATGTCGAGAAAAATCAGCTGATAGGGACGCTTTTCAGCGACTGACGCGAGATATTTCATCATTGCTTCTTCGCCATCCACGGCGGTATCGCATTCCCCGTGCGGATCGACAATCTTTTGCAATAGGTGGCGGCTGTTGGCGTCGTCTTCTGCAATTAAGATTCTCATACTCGATATTCCTCTGATTAATCGAAGGGTTTAACCCTAATAGTCGTCAGAAAATCGAGTCGTCTAAAGCACCTATCGCAAAAGAGCGGTGTTATTTTTATGTATTGTTACTGGTAGTTAAGGTTTATGCGAGGCAGTGGGGCAAAATCCACTGCCATTACCGCAGTGCCTGGCGCAATTCATCGAAAGGAGGCAAGGCTCCAGGGTTCTCGCTAATCCAGGCAAATTGCACGGTGCGATCTCTATCGATAACGAAGACCGAGCGTTTCGGCGCGCTGTAACCGGTCATCCCAGCAAAGTTTTCATGCAACCCCCCGTAGGCGCTACTTGTTTGGCGCGAGTAATCGCTGAGAATCGGAAAGGTGATCTTGTTCGCTTCCGCGTACGCCTTGTTCACAAAGGGAGAGTCGACCGCAATGATCGCAATCTGGGCTCCGAGCGCTTCGAATTCGCCGTAGGAGTCACGGAAGGTGCAAAGCTCCTGCGTGCACACCGAAGTGAAGGCGCCCGGTATTGCGGCAATCACTAGCTTATTCTCCAAGAGATCCTTTAACGAGCGGGGATTGCGATCAGCGTCAATCAAAGTAAATTCCGGCGCGGTATCTCCCTTCTTGAGCGGCATAAAAAGTCTCCTGTGAAGAACTATTGGATACCAGAGTAGGGGAATTACGCGGAAGAAGTCAAGGAAGACTACCTCTCTCCCCACGAACTCTGTGCGCCACAAAAGGTATTAGAGCTGCTGCATGATTGTTGTTCATTGCTTCTGATTGCGGAGCTCGTTATCCCAATAATCGCAACGATTATTGGTTTTTGCTGTGTAGAAGCATTCGTCGCCCCCGCATGCTGCATTCAGTAGGCGGCACGCCGCAATCAGCCCTTTTATAACCTCTAGAAGGAGACGTATTCTTTTATGAATCGCTACCTTTATGCTACCGTAATGCCTATGACCAGTAAGGATAAAATAACCAGCCGAGCTGATGCGGCGAAATTATCAGAGGCGAAACGCGCGGCCGGAAAGGTGGTTGGGTTTACGTCGGGAGTATTCGACCTGCTTCATCCCGGTCATGTTCAGTATCTTGAGGAGGCGCGAAGTCGCTGCGACTTTTTAATCGTGGGTATTAACTCTGATGTGTCGGTGCGCGGATTAAAAGGCGCGCTACGCCCCATTTGTCCGGAAAATGATCGCGCTGCTGTAATTGCGGGTCTCGCCAGTGTCGATCACGTTTTTATATTTGGCGAGAAAAATAATAATCAGAACGTAATTGATATTTCTCCGTCGATTTATTTTAAAGCGGGTGATTATCAGCTCGACACGCTGAGCTCAAAGCCGCTCGTGGAGGAGCGCGGCGGACGCGTTGAGCTCGTGTCCTTTCTGGGAGGGCGCAGCTCGACCGATATTATCGACCGCATCTCTCAACTGACGAATCCGGTGATGGCTCCCGAAATGGTTCAACCGGCGCCTCTTCCGAAGCCTGCAGTCTTTCTCGATCGCGACGGAACGATAAATTTCTTGCGGGATTATCTTTCTGAATCCTCGAAGTTCGAACTGATTCCCGGAGTAATCGAAGGCTTGAAAAAGCTGCAGGCCGCCGGCTACCGCTTAATTATCACTACGAATCAGCCGGGAGTTGGGCTGGGGTATTTTTCCCGTGAAGATGTATACCGCGTACACTCTTACTTTCTCTCTCTCGTTTTCAAAGAGGGGATCATGATCGATAAGATCTATTTTTGTCCGCACAATGAATCAGAGAGGTGCTCTTGCCGTAAGCCGGCCACGGGTATGATCGACCGGGCTGTTTCAGAGCTTAACATCGATCGGTCAAAGAGTGTCGTCATTGGTGATATGACCACGGATGTGCTTTTTGGCAGGAATGCTCATTGTCAGACAGTGCTGGTCAAGACGGGTAAGGGCGGTTCGGATAATAAATACGATCTGACTCCTGATTTTACCGCTGAGGATTTGAACGATGCGGCGGATTGGATCGTCGCGCGCGAGTGATTTTTTGATTCGCCTATTTCTTTTTGGGCGCTTTCAACTTGATATTCGACTTGGAACTCTTGGCGTATGCCTGAGCAGCCGCTTTCTTTGGCGCGGTCTTTTTAGCGTACTTCTTTGATTTGCCGGAATAGGTCTTTTTTTGATAAACGACGGGCGTTTCGGTCACTGTTCCGAAGAGCTGTTTTTCGATGATTTGGCGACCAAACCGAGATGCTTTGCTGCTTCCTGTCGGATCAACGACGATTACTGCGACCGCCACTTGCGGATTGTTCATTGGCGCAGCGCCGATAAACCAGGTATTCAATCCGACGGGATCCGTTCCGCGCAGCGTGCCGGTCTTTCCTGCGACAATAACGTCGCCCAATAGCGCTTTGCCTTGACGGAAAAATTCTTTACGCGATGTACCGTTTGTCGTGGTGTATTCCATCATGCGAAGGACTTCCTGCGAAGTATCGGAATCTACGATTTTCGCTAACGGCGCCGGTTCTGCTTCGTAAACGGTGTGTCCGCCGTGTGACACTATACGCTCTACCAGGCGCGGACGCAGCAGCGTTCCACCGTTGGCGAGTCCTGACATTAGCGAGGCAGCGTGTACCGGGCTGATATGTACGGCCCCGAACCCTGCGCCGGTACGACTCAACTCGTATGGATCGCTCGGTATCATCGCCGAGCTCATCGGCAGCGGTAAGTCAGATTGCAAGTCTTTGTTGAAGCCAAAGAGATTAGAATAGTTCTCAAGCAACGAGGGGTTGAGATGGGTTAGTGCAACGCGTCCGAAAACTGGATTGCACGAGCGGCCGAGAGC
>CAYTAW010000144.1:4005-8197 GCA_964435675.1 uncultured Bdellovibrionales bacterium | reverse complement strand
CGATATGGATACCGAGCGGCTCCAGAAGCGCCGCGGCGCCTTCACGGGGGCAGGCTTGGCTTCGCTGTTATTTTGCTTAGATACAGCCTCCATTATGCGTTCGAATTTCTGCCACTGGGTGTGTGGTTGTTCGGACATTGGCGGGGCTGTCGTAGGTGCGGGCTCGGCAAGCGCGGGGCGCTCTATGGCGGTAATAGGCTTCGGCGTGCGCGCCG
The DNA here is from genome assembly GCA_964435675.1 of uncultured Bdellovibrionales bacterium. Taxonomy (GTDB): domain Bacteria; phylum Bdellovibrionota_C; class UBA2361; order UBA2361; family CAYTAW01; genus CAYTAW01. The sequence goes on along the minus strand of CAYTAW010000144.1, from coordinate 7,982 downwards.
AAGCATCGAAGCGCGAGAAAAAATCCGCGCGCGCCTCGCTGCTTAGATTCTCAGCTAAGCGCTCTGCCACCTCGCGCAGTTTCTTGAACGATTCATCGGGCTCACTCCCCGCGCGTAAAATATTAATCCCTGAGGCGAGCTCGATGGCTCGCTCGAGAACCAATGCTTTAGGCAAGAACCCGCGTGACCACTCGTTTTCTACCCACGCAAGCGACTTTGAAAAATTTGGGTCAAGTTGCCCTTGTTGAGTCGGTACTAATTCCGGCTCCTTTTCAAGCAGCGAAGTAAGGCCGAGATTAATTACCGGCGGGTTATCCGAGTTTTTCTTTCTGGTCATAGAAAAAGAACAAAACGCCTAAAGCGCCGTCGCGCACACCATCGTACCCACTAATTATACAATGCCTCAAAAAGCTACACATCTGATTCAAAATAGCTAAGGCTATCGGTTACTTACTAGAGGGGGGCGCGAAATAAAATAGCCCGTAGTTGGCACTTCGGGGCACGTGATACGATTGTTTTGACCATGCCGATTATTACTACGTCCTTTAAGCCGTTTTCTCTTTTTCGGCACCCCAAGATACAGACAATCGCGCCCGCGCTACTCAGAAATCCGCGTCCTTTGAAGCGTGAGCGAGTGCGCCTTGAAACGAGTGACGGTGATTTCGTCGATATCGATCAGCGTATCGCCCAGAAAAATGCGGTAGCGATTATCAGCCACGGCTTGGAGGGATCGTCACAGTCACAATATGTGATTGGCATCGCGCGCGCACTGGAATCCGCTGGCTTCGACACAATAGCATGGAACATGCGCGGCTGTAGCGGTGAAAATAATCGCCTACTCACCTCGTATCACAGCGGGTTTACCGCTGACCTCGACGCGGTCATTGAGTACGCCGGTACTCTTGGATACGAACACATAGCTCTGATTGGATTTAGCGTTGGTGGTAATATAACGCTAAAATATTTGGGTGAGAATTCAGGGAGTCTTTCGCCGCGCATCAAAGCAGCGCTCGTCTATTCGGTGCCCCTCGATCTTCGCTCGACGGCAGAGGAGCTCGCCCTCGCTAAGAATGCGCTCTATATGAAGGTTTTTCTTCGCTCGCTGCTCGAAAAACTTGCTGAAAAGGCGGTTCGGTTTCCGGGAGCGATTGATTTAAGCGGGGCAGACGAAATTAAAACCTTCGCCCAATACGACTCGCGTTACATTGCGCCCTTATTCGGCTATGCCAGCGCCGAAGAGTATTGGGTGAAGGCAAGCTCTAAGCCTTTCTTACCCTCGATTAAAGTTCCAACACTTCTTTTGACCAGCGTGGACGATCCATTCTTGCGGCCGGCATCAATTCCCACCGACGCCGCTGCGGCAAATCCATTTTTCTATCTTGAGGTTTCTCAGTTTGGAGGGCACGTTGGCTTCATGCGCTCCCTGCCATGGGGCAGCTACTACTCGGAAATGCGCGGGGTTACGTTCCTATCGGAGTATTTCTAAATGAACTTTCTTTCTGCTTTACCTCATCGTTTTTTTCCTTTATTGCTCGCGCTTTCGCTGGTTGCAGCGATGAGTTCGTGCGCCCACACGCGGCTCTCGGCGCGGATTATCCCTCCCGAGGCCGAGCGACTCGCGGCGGTTAATAATAAGGCTCTCCGGTATCACGTCGATTGCGCGGTGGACGAGATCGTCGGTCATCAATATTTGCTCGTCGCGTTCCCGTTCGGACGGGTCAGTCTTGAGGACCCAAAGAAACATTTAATCCAAGCGATTTTTAAAGAGTTGGCAATTGCCGGTTATAAGCCGCGCGAATCTGATGCGCTTAGAGCTGACTTGGTCGTTAACTGCACGGATCTCTCGTTGTCGGCCTATGATTTTCTGTTCTTCCGGCGCATTTCGGCGAACGTCGAATTGCAGGTGACGGATAATAGAAGCGGTATGATTGTGCCGCGGGCAGTACGCGGTTCCTCCGGCGCCTTCAAGGCGTTCGGTTTTTACCAACAGCTCGAGCACGTTTGGAGCGAGGCTTTGAACGACGCGGCGCATGGAGCGATTACGGCACAATAGAAATGCTCACGAACAGCTACTATCTGCCCCGCATCCTTGTAGTTAAATTGGCGCTTGCGTCAGAACTTTCTTTTATCGGTGTTTCATTAGTTTGGATCTGGGCCGCGGAGTTGCCGGTCACGATTGAGTTCTCGAGGGCTTCAACGGCATACGGCGTTATCGCCTGCGTTCCGATGCTCGCGTATAATATCTTAGTTTTCGGTTATCTCGCGCGCGACGGGACACCGTACCCCGCCTATGGCGAATTTAAGCGCCGCGTCGTGATCCCGCTCTGCGGTAATCTTAATTTTCCCACGTCGCTTCTTCTTGCACTCTCGTCGGGCTTTGCTGAAGAGCTCTTTTTTCGCGGGGCGCTTTTTTCTCAGCTTAACCGCTGGCTGCCAGTTTTCCTGTCAGTCATCGTTGTTGCCGCTCTTTTTTCCTATGTCCATTTTATCGGCGTACTCAGACGCTATTGGCAGGTAGCGCTTTCCTACCTTCTTTTCGGCGTCTATTTTTGCGGAATATTGATCGCCGGCGGCGATATCTCGGCTGCAATGGTAGCTCATGCACTCTATAATTTTTGCGCCATAAGCTATTTGCGCTTCCGTGAAGTTCCGCGAATGGGGCGCGCTCCGGCCGGTAGATAACCATTCTTTTCGCCGCTGTTAGTTTTTGTGCTTGGCGCGGTATCTCATCAACCAAATCGGCTCAGGACGCGCTGGGGCGGCACGCAAATAGAGACTAAATCAAGCGATTACTCTTGCACTTGTGCCCGCACCTACTATAGCGTATCGGTGGATTACCTTGAGTAACTTACCGTCAAAAAAGGCATTATTTTTTTATGAAAAAAAATTCGTCTCTTAAATTTTTAGTTTCAACTCTTCTTTTGTGCACGGTAAGCAGCGCGCTTATTTCGTGTTCTAAAAAGGAAGGCGAGACCGCTGGCTCCGGCACTGAGGCGGCCCAGGTTAGCGACGCATCTCCGGTGCGCCACCACGCGCTGCTCAGCTATCTTCCACAGTCAAGTCTAGGGTTCTATATCTTCGATTACACCTTGGATAGCGCCAAGAAATATATCGGTACTCCGTGGAGCGGTAAGGATGTGACTATCAGCGATAGTATCAAAAAGTATCTCGACAGCCCGGATGCTGACCTGAAGGCGGTTTCTGTTCTCGCAGAGCTTGAGGGCGAGGGCTTAATTCCTGCTCCGAAATCGTCGAGTAAATTAACACAGGTAGTCGCATCGTTCTCTGTTGAAAAAGACCCTTCGGGCATCCCAATTCCCGCCGCTGCCATTTTCGAGACCTTCGCCAAGGGCCAAGATGTCGGCCCAATCGTCCAGGTCGTAAAGACCAAGCTCGAGACGAAGGGACTGGCAACCAAGGCAGTGGCAGTCGACGGGGGACAGGGATTCTCTGTTGAAGTAGCGATCGAGCCTGCCGAAAAGGCTGATGATTCCGATGCTGATGGCGAGGAGAAAAAAGGCCCTCCCGCTAAACCGATTACGCTTACATTAACTGTCGCCGGCAAGGGAGATCGTTTAGTTCTTTCCACCACGCCCGGTCTTGTAAGCCCTGAGTTCCTCGCAGGCCAACCTTCGAAGAGCACGCGCTTTTCCGAACTGGAAAGCGACGCGGAATTCAAACGCGCACTAGCATCGCTGCCCGCGCAGGAGTCAGAGTTCTCGTTTGGATACTTCGATATCCAGAAATTACTAACTATGGCAGCGACTTTCTCGCCCGAAGCAAAAGATGCTCAGGATATTCTCAACAAAGTGCCGCTCCGTGCCGCGGTAATTGCACGTGACATGACAAATTCGCTTACCGATCGTGGTGTCGTTACCTTTGTAAACGATCCAGCGAAGAGCTTAGGTGGCCTCGATGAGTTGGCACAAAATTCCCCAACTTCATTTGCAAGTCAGCTTCCGAGCCAGCTGGTGGGG
>CAYTAW010000144.1:0-3995 GCA_964435675.1 uncultured Bdellovibrionales bacterium | reverse complement strand
TGAAATTCATCGGCTCAGCTCTCCGCGGGCTTCGGGTTCGTTTCGCTCGACGGCGCGTTAATCAGAGGAATCGGTAAGTCAATTCTCGATTCTACACCGCCAGAGAAGAAGGCTGAAGTTCAGAGTGTCTACGATCAAATTAAAAGCGTCGCAGAAATTGGCGTGGCGGTTCGCCCTCAGCAAGGCGCGAGTCCAATGCCTGAGTTAGCAGTACTCGTAAACTCCAGCGAAGCTCCGGCTATGATCGCCAGCGCTTCCGCGTTGATCTCAGCTGGTGCAGGTGCGCAGGGATTCTTGCCTCCATTCCAGAAGAAGCAGATACAAGGCGTTGCGGTTGAATACGCGCTCTCGCCGTTTGGCGCAGGCGTGTATCTCTGCGCGAGCGGCAATCAAGCAATCGTTTCGACTTCGGAAGGAATCTTGACCGAGATTCTCACCAATCAGAAAGAAAGCAAGAGCAGCGCGCTAGACGGCCTTTCGGCTGATAGCAAATCGCTGCTCTCGAGCGCAAATTCGCTCGCGTTGATGCACGTCGACTATTCACGAGTAGCCGCGTTAATCGAAGGACTTTCTGCGAGCCTCGGTATTTTTACCGGCGGTCAGCCGTTGGTCGAAAACTCAGTCTTAGAGAGCCTGAAGAAGTATGGGCAAAGCACGGCCTCATTTGCTTTCTCGAACCGCGCTCTACAGTTCGTGAGCAGAACGGAAACCGCGGCTAAGTAACTTTACTTTCAAGTTCCGCCTGCGCCCATATGGGGCGCAGGCGGATGTGCTATTGATTGGACCCTCTCTTTGTAATCTAACGCATGACCACTACCCCTCGCGATATACTCTCAACTCTGCTCCCGTCGTTAATTCACGCGGCGAAATATGCCAAGTTAATCCAGAATAGTATTCAGGCTCTAGAGGAGAAGGCCGATGCCTCAAATGTATTTCAGGCTGCGCTCTCAGACGCCGACGTCACGATTCAAGCACAAATTGAGGTTGTGCTCCTTTCTGAGTTCCCTGAAATTCCGTTTTTTGGAGAGGAATATAAAAGTTCGCGCAATACGCGCTATCTTTCCGGAACCGGTTTTGTCGAGAATTCGAAGTATCTGATAACGCTTGATCCGATTGACGGCACGCGCCTCTATCTCGACGGCCAGGCCGGCTATCAGGTTATCTTAACGGTATGCTCCCGCGATTCGTTCGAGGGCGTTCTCGTCGTATATCCGGTCTATCAGAACTATATATTTGCTCTGCGCGGAAAGGGCGTTTTTCATGGAACGTTTGATACGCCGTTCGCGAACGCCAAGCCGCTACAGATACAAAAATATTCGCCGAAGATATATGTCTCTGAGGAGTTTCAGGCTCTGATTCCTCAATTCGCTAAGGAGTTCGGAGAAGTTTTTACCTCAGCGAATTACTCAAAAAATAAAGTTGTGCCCTATTTAGGAGAGATCGTCCACGGTAGCCTTTGCGGCGGCGTGATGGCGAGCGCGCAAGTAATTGACGGCGCCGCATTCGCCTTTATCGCGCAAGAATTAGGATGTGTCGTTGAAACGATCGACGGTGCCCCATTTCCCCGCCCCGGAGATTACCCGGAGCTGGTATTGCCTGGATTGATCATCGGAGAGAATTCCGAAGTGGTGCAGAAAATTCGCCAAATTCTACGCTTGCGCGCCGCGTAAATTCCCGCTTTTTAGTATTCGCTGCGGATGACTCGTAGCATTTCGCTCATCGAATACGTTTCAGAGCGCCAGTGGTCCGAGGTCACAAAATAGGGAAACGTCCGCTGAAAAGCCGGGTCTTCCCACCGTTTGGCGATCCACGCGTTAAAATGAACCATCCTTAGAAAGCGCAGTGGCTCAATAAGGCGCGTGGTCGAGCGGTTGAAATGGCGCACCTGCTCATACCCTGAAATTAAGAGATCGCGCTGACGCTCGGTCTCTTGGTCTCTCCCCCCGGTTACGAGCCACATATCCTGCACCGCCGGGCCGGTGACCATGTCGTCAAAATCGACGAAAAACGGACCATCATCATTCCAGAGGATGTTGCCGAAGTGACAGTCGCCATGAAGACGGTGAATTTGCAGATCAGCAAAGAGCGGCTCGATCAGCCGTATGATTTCCTCGACATCGCGAACATAGGAAATCTCAAACTCCATGGGTATTACTTTCCGCTGCCTCAAAATCTCGAGGCTGGCGCGGCCATAGGTATCTGGTGACAGTACGATGCGATCGGGAGCCGCTCTCGCGGCCCCGACAATATGCATCCGCGCCAACAAGCGGCCGAGCCAGAGGAGCTGGTCGTCACTTAACTCATCGGGTGAACGCCCGCCGCACTTCCGGAAGAGTGTGAAGAAAATGCCCAGACCGGGTAGTTCCATTACCGACTTTCCATTTTCAAAGCGCAGCGGCGCGACAACAGGAACCTCGGCTTGTTCTAAATCGAATAAAAACTGATGCTCCTGCTCGATCTGCTCACGGCTCCATCGCCCGGGACGATAGAACTTTACGATGCGAAACGCCTCGCTGCGAGACCGCAGACCTTCGCGTTCGGCGTCTGAAAGCTCCAGCTCAACCTCATACACGCGATTCTCCATACTGGTGAGGGTCAAACAGCGCCCGGAACAGCGGATTCCCGCCGATTCGACTGCCTCGAGAATCTTATCGGGGGTTAAGGCATAGAAAAACTGTGAGAGATCGTCGTTCACCGCTTTCTATCCCGGTGTGGCAACTGAGTGCAGGATATCAGGGAGTTCTTCAAAGAAGCGGCTGCGGGGCATCACCTGAGTAAGGCCCTGAGCCTGTGCTGCTTCGAGCAGCTCTTGCGCGACATGTGAATAGTATCCCCATACGTTGCCCGAGCCGAGAAGTTTAACCGCCTCTCCCGCGAGCGTCGGCCCAGCGCCGCGCGCAAGCCCCAAGTCTACTATAGCCACTGCCCCTGGGTACTGCGCGACAAGCGCGGCAAGCTGCTCGGATGATTTGGCGGGTGAACAGTCTACGCCTGAAGCCCGGCAGACCTCTGATATTTTGCTGGAGAAGAAAAGGTCGCTCACGACACGAATTACCATCATGATTCGTCTCCCTCAATCTGATAGTCCTTCACCTTGGTAATCAAACTCGACCGGGAAATGCCGAGCTCCTTGGCCGCTTCGCTCTTATTTCCCTTGGTACGCTTTAAGCTCTCGGCAATCATCTGACGTTCGACTGACTCGATCGCTTCATTGAGCGTGCCGGAATGAATCTGCGTTGCGTGAGCGCTTCCAGCCCCCTGCCCAGAACGCAGAACTGGTGAGAGATCTTCTCGGCGAATCTCTTCGGCTGTCCCGGACATTATGAGCGCTCGCTCGATCTCGTTTTGAAGCTGGCGCACATTGCCCGGCCAATCGAAGTCAGCAAGCGCGCGCATAGCGTCGACTGACACGCGGGCGCGACGTCCACTCTTTTCCTCGTGCGCTTTAAGAAAAGCGTTAACGATAAGCGGGATGTCGCTGCGTCGCTCTCGTAGCGGCGGAAGGCGGATTGCGATAACATTGAGGCGATAAAAAAGATCTTCGCGAAACGTTCCGCGCGCAACCATTTCTTCCAATGATCGGTTGGTAGCTGCGATTATTCGCACATCAACCTTCTTGGTTCTCGTGTCACCGAGCGTGGTAAACGTGCCATCCTGCAGGACTCGCAGCAATTTTGCCTGAAGCGTCATGCCCATTTCACCTAACTCATCAAGAAAGAAGCTGCCTTGGTGCGCTTCTTCAAAAAGTCCGCGCTTGTCTCTAATGGCGCCGGTGAACGCACCTTTGACATGCCCAAAGAATTCCGATTCGAGCAAATTCTCATTGAAGGCCGAGCAGTTTTGGACGACCAGAGTCTTGTCGGCGCGGCGGCTGGTTGCGTGAATTGCGCGAGCGACCAATTCTTTCCCTGTACCCGATTCGCCGGTAATCAATACGGGAACATCGACCGAACGGAGCCTTTCAATTAACGAGAAGACCTCTTGCATAGCCGCGC
>CAYTAW010000143.1:0-8309 GCA_964435675.1 uncultured Bdellovibrionales bacterium | reverse complement strand
GTCCGAAGGGGGCCTCCGGTTCTATTGTTTGTTTATGATGATGGAATGACGAGTATCTTCTTCGGTAGGGCTGGTCGAGATGAAGCCAACGGAAAATTAGGAGTTGCCTGGTCGGGCGCAGAGATAGAACATATTGGCATTCGCAGGATCGACGTATAGCTTAATTGGCGAACCGACTTCAAATGGCGGGAAGCCGACGTATCTGAAAGATTCAAATTCTTGCTCGGGATTGCCATTGAGTTCTGCTTTGGCAACCAATCGATATGTATGATAGGTGCGCACCCGATTAGCATTTGTTGTACGGTGTGTTTCCGTTGGCGCCGAAATTACTTGAGCGGTAATAGGTGAAACTCGGGACATTAGCCCTTTGAATACTTTCCTGAGTTTTAATAGTTTTCGAGTTCGCCAAAAAGTCCACGTTAGAATGGCCAAGCCCATTACGAATGGGAGCGATGGTCCGGCCAAACCCGTTTTGTCGCCCTTCACCGATGCTACTTCTGGTTCATCGGCAAGATAGGTTACGGGAAAAGTCGTGCCGACCGGATGGTTTCCGTGCAGCCAAAACGTGTGTTTAATTCCACTGTTATCGGTAAACTCTATGCCGGAGGAGACGGTGGTTACTTGCTCACCGTTTTTAAATTTCACCTGCTCTTGATGATCGGTGACTACACCGGTTGTCTCTAAACTGGAAAAAAGAAGTGCTAATGGCTTTTGCGCGACGAAAATTGAAAGAACGAAGAACGCAAAACCGACCAAGCCAACACAAGTTAGCTGTCTGTAAGTTGAAGCGTGAAGAGGATCTAGTCCGCCAGAGGTGTATCGTGCCATGAGGGAATAATAGAGATTTCAAGAACCTGACGGAATACCCAAATTAAACGACGCCAATATAGAGTCTTAACGCAAGGAATGAAGTCCGAACATATTGCCCTCGGTATCCAAAGCCAATGCTATAAAACCGTACTGGCCAATCGAGAATTTCTCTTTTTGTATTTTACCGCCGGCAGCGACCACTCTTTCGGCTTCCACTGCGCAGTCGGCGCTCGCAAAATACACGAGGGTACTGTTCGCGCCTGACGGCACGCCCTCCATGCACACTAATGCGCCGCTGCAGCCACCCTTATCCTTGGTCATTGGAAACGCCCACAGTTCCAACTTTCCGTGAGCAGTCGGAGGTGCCTCGAGTTTTTCGAGTTTTACCTGCAAAACGTTCTCATAAAAGGTTCTCGCTCGGCTGATATCCTGAACGTAAATCTCGAACCATCGAACCGGATTTTCCATAAAGGCTCTTCTCCTGAATTTAGTGCTGACGAACATTCGGAAAGTACTGCGAATGAATGTAAACTGCAAACCGTTGTGATTTTCTCGAAAGCGCGCTTGAGATGCATGGACACTCCGCTTGAGCGCTGCGCATAAGAAATAGGGACGAGTTGCTTCGAAATTTAAGTTGGGCCTCTAACTGCGGGTTTTTAACGTGGTCTTCGGTACTAATTAGAGTCTTCACCTAAGCTTCAAATGCCCCTATATTTAATCTGATAAGTCGTGTTGCCGTAAGGATGCGTGGCCATAAAAGTTCTTAAAAAATTAGCGAGAATTCTGTTAGGAATTATCTTCGTTACCATGCTTTTTTGGATGGTCGGTGCGGCTCAGTTTCTTCCTGAAATTCCAGAGCTATTACGCACGATCTTATGCGCAATAATTGCATTTGGAGTGCTGCTCTACTTTTCTCGCAGACGGCGGCCACTGGCCACTTTCGTGCTCGGCAGTTCGTTTATCGTTCTTCTGTTTTTATTTTTTGCCACTCGTCCGAAAAATGAAAAGGATTGGGAAGTCTCTGCCGCGAGAATACCACAGATTGAGGACATTTCTCCAAATAAGTTGGAGATTCGGGGCATACGTGATTTTCGATATCGCAGTGAGACGGACTATGACGTTCGGTATTACGATAGAACGGTCGACCTGGATCAGCTAACTTCAGTAGACTTTTTTGTTTCTTATTGGGCTGGTAAGCCACTTGCTCACATCATTGTAAGTTTCGGCTTTAGTGATAGAGACTACGTGGCATTTTCAATTGAAACGCGCAAGGAAAAGCCCGAGGCGTGGTCCACATTTGCGGGCTTCTATCGCAATTATGAGATCATGTATGTCGCTGCGGATGAGCGCGATGTGATTAGCTTGAGGACTAAAGTTCGAAATCCGGCCGAGCAGGTTTACTTGCTGCGTACCAGAATGCCCATAGTTAATGCGCGAAAGTTATTTCGGCAGTATGCATACAAAATCAACTCTTTGAACAAAATTCCAGAGTTCTACAATACGTTGACCACTAACTGCACAACGCAGATTCTCACTCACGTGCAGGCGTATAACCGTACGCTGCATTATAACTGGAAGATTTTTTTGAGCGGATATCTGCCTGAGTATCTATTCGAACTTGGCGCGCTCGATACCAGCAGACCTTTTTCAGAGCTGTTTGCGGCGAGCTTGATTAACCAGCGCGCGAACGTTGATGTCGAGAGCGACGGCTTCTCGCAGCGAATTCGCGAGGGGCTTCCTAATCCGGAAAAGCTCGTAATATCCGAGTGATTTCCGTTAGGGCCACTCTGTTAGGGAAATTATTCAACCATTTTAGGTGTATAGCGAAGTCGGCAAGGGGCCGGCTTGGTTGATTAGCTCTCCAGTGCTGATAAGCTCTATGTCATGCCTCTACATAGTAGTGATCAAATGCGCCCGCAGGGGCGGAGGGAATTTCTTGCAACCTGTATCGCACAGGGAACGGGGTTATATGCCACGGGAATCCTTGGCGCGCTGGCTGTTCCAAATCTTGCCCAAGCCGCGGTAGCTGGCCGAGCGGAGGCACCCGGGACGGGAGAGGAAGCGTTGCAGCACACCGCAACGTCACTCGACATAGTGTCGGCGCACGCCGTAACTACCGGCTTTCTTGCGACCTTAGGAACATCAGTCGTTAACAATGGCGGACAACTTTCGCTTACGCATGCTTCGGTGGTATCCGGTTTGGAAGTTGCTCGATTAATCGCTCTCAGTCTTGGCAGCGATTCAGATCGCCATAAGGCGACCGAGGAGATTGCCGAAATGGCGATAGATTCGGCGCCTGCGCTGGCGATGATTGCAGCCTCCGATTTTGCTGAGCGCGGCATAGCGCTCGAACCTTCCGTCATGGCCGGGCGCTTACGCGAAAATGGTCATCTGCGAATCGCCGAAGATGAGAGATTAGTTTCGGAGCGTCCCGAGCTTTCCCTCGACACGCAAACTAAGTGGGAAGAGCATCAGTTGCGCGTCATGATGCGTTTGACCGACCGCGTCGCTCAAATGATTGCCATCACCTCGCTCGCTGCTCCGTTTGCAACTACGTTGACATCGGCAGCCTTTTGGAAAGACGGTTTTGACGACGTTGCGCACTTGTGCACCGAGCTTGCATTGGCTCGGCAGGTACTCGCGTCGATCGCAAAAAAGACCGATCCCGCCAAGGCATTGCCGCAGATAAAGGACCAGGCGGCTAAAGACGCGACTGAGATGTTGAACGGCCCTTGGGGATACAACCAACTCGGAATCATGATCGCGTGTAACGCACAGGGTCTTTTCGGCGTCGGTACGCCGCCGAATCTTTGGTACGCATCCAATCATTTGCTTCGTGATCCGATCGGCTGCGCGAGGAGCGAAGCTAAAGGATTCTTGCTTTCGGAAACGCAAACTCTGATTGCCGCCTCGGCCTGGCTTGCGATAGTAACAGGCAGCGATCTTTTTTCAACCTGCCGCAAAGTTGCGGCCAATCAGTATCGCATGCTCGGGGTCATTAAAAAGAGCTTTTCGGAACCCGAATTGCGCGCCGCTTCATTGGGGGATGGACGAAAGCTCGCCGCGCGGATACTTCCGATCTTGCATCGCAAACCGGGTGCATCAGTTGAGGAAACGATTCGCCAGATTAAAGACGAGGTCGAGAATACTCCGACGCCTGCGCTGCAGCTTTCACTGGGGGAGTGGATCGATAGAATGCGCAGCGTAAGCGAACGTATCATTCGGCGATTCCCGGTCACCCGGCAACAAGTCGGCGATATTCCGGACATGAGCGCTGAAGAGCTGGACAATATCGAAAAGCTAAAGCAGGGGGAGTTTCACCAATCACTGCTCAAAGCGATGAGCGAAGAAAATCGAAGCGCCGTTCATGGGCATCTCGAAAAGTTCCAACGGTGGCGTCAGAATCGCCTCGCGCAGCGAATTGCCGTCGTGCTCCATGCTATCGCCGGCGACTCCAAGGGCGACGAGCATAAAATTGATGATTTCATTAAAGGCTTCGGCTTGAATTCTGACTTGCAGTTTGAGCGTGAGACCTTCAGTTCGTTGGACGATGAGCATAGCCGCGCGGTAGCGAGTGAGATAAGGATTCTTTCTCGCGCCATGGGGCAAGTTGTATCGTTCAAAGGCACTCATGATCGATTTGAAGCGGCGAAACGGCTCTACAGTGAGGGGGCTGATGTCGATTCAATTCTCAGTCAGCTTGGCTACATTCACCGTGAAACGCTCAAGCAGGCGTGCGACATGCTGGTAAACATCGGCGTCCCGCTTGAGAATATTGTCGCGAATCTACAAGCGGCCGATGGTGGACAAAAGAGCGAAAAGAATCCCCATGAGCTTGTCTACTCAGGATCGCTGCCCGCGCGAATCACCCAGTGGATGGCCGATTCATGGGAAGATTCACGCAATCTGAGCGAGTCCACCCGCGACATTATCCGTGTGATCGCTACGCAGCTCCCGGCAATTCCTGCCTTCAAAATCTCCTTCACAGAACTGATGAAAAAAATGGTCAATGTCGAATCTGGCGCATCAATTACCGAGAGCCAGCTGGGCAGAATACTCCAAATCTTCCCAGCGATCGGCTACGGCGTCGCGGCACTCGCCGATAACGCCCCCGGGTATCTCATTCTAGAAAAAGTCGTCACAGGACTCTTCCTACAGACCTTTCCTAACGAAACGTTAGACGCTATTCCGCATCTTCGAGCTCGACTTGGGCTCGTATGCCGCGTAATCGCATCGCAAAGCGGGATGACTTTTCCATTTTCTAGCGCTACTAATTTATTACAGAATCATATTGAAATCGTTCCTACCGATGCGCCGGGGTATCCACAAGGATTTGGCATCAAACGTACAAAACTTACTACGGGTGATACGGTGTCGAGCCGGTATATGCAGCTCTCTGCGGCAACAACGATCGCGTGGGCAACGATAGAGCTCGGACAGATTCTCGCGCAAGCGAGCCGCATTCATCAAGGCGTCGCCGCTCCCGCCAAATCTGAACATGCGGCGTACCTCCTGACGGCCGGGTCAGCCCGGGCCTAAATTCAAGTATACGAAGGCTTTGCGTCTTTGAGGTTCTGTTAGCGGCAGTCGAGCGGGCATAATTAAACACCACATGCTGACCCTAGTGGCACGTGTACAATTTTTCCGTCTGCCGCTTAGTGTGGCTCGTTGTGTAACTATACCAGTTTTGCAAATTAATTTATTCCTCTGGCGGTGCTTGGGGGCGCACGCTACTCTAGAGGCACCTGATGGTGGTGCTATGAAAGAGCGGACGATCCATTATGTATTCAAACTCATCGCGGACGACGGTGTTCAAATCGTCGAAGCCGATATTCCTGAATCGGTTCCGATTGAGGAGATTACAGAGAAAATATCCACAATAATTTCCGAAACTCAGCGCAAGAGACTGCTCGATTGGAATCCTCCGGATAGTGAAATGAACTGATTATTTGTGTCGCAGCGTTAATAAGGAGGCCAAATACAGTAGGCAAAGCGCCTTCAAGGGAAGACAAATTCACGGACATTTACATACTCTAATCTTAGCAAGGGCGTCGAGATGCTACGCCACCGCGTAATGCATTAAAGGATTTAATTTTATCTGTCTATTTCAGATTCAGTATATTAGCGTATATACAAATCAGTAATGACGACGAGAGGAGGTCGAAATGAATTCCAAGAAAACTATTACCTTTATTGGCGCAGCGGCTCTTTGTTTTATTTCGGCTTGCTCTAAGCCGGCTCCGCACGTGGGTGAGTCGGTGGTCACGCGTGTCGGGACTGACGGTGTTCTAATAACCGAGGCGGACTCGCGCAGATTGCTCCCTGAAGGGAAGCTTGCGGGTCAAGAAGAAGCGTTGGTGCAGTTAAATTCGACAGTGACCAAGATCAATTATCCAGAGCGAATGATATCGCTGAAGTCCGCAAATGGTGAAGTTACGGAACTCGTGGTTTCTCCCGAAGCGAAGAATTTTAATCAGATAAAGGTCGGAGATACCGTATCTGTAAACTACATAGTCTCCCTTGCCTTTGAAGTTCGGAAGCCGACCGTTAATGAGGTCGTGATTGCTAATGAGCCGGTAAATGTTTCTGCGCGCGCTAAGCTTGGCGAGATGCCAGCCGCTGGATCCGCAACCGGTGTTGTAAAAGTAGGTAAGATCGAGTCAATCGATCAGAAGGCGGAGACGGTGACCATTAGCGGTATCTCGCCTTTAGGGCCAACGATCATCAAGGCAAAGTATCCTGAAAACCTCAATTACGTTCATCCCGGTGATATGATCGTAGTGACGATGGTCCAGGCCTTTGCTACTAGCGTCACTCGACAGTAGTGTCATTTGTTTGGTTGATACGGCAGCTGAGAGCTGGCTGTCGTATCACGTTCTATACGGCTAAATAGGGCGCGGGATTATCGGTAAATTCCTAACGGGGTACCGAAAGTATTTGATAACCTATTCGTGCGATTCAAAAAAAGTATTGAAGAATCGCAGGGCGGCAAATCTCACTCCGCGCAAAGCGTGCTGTCCGATAAAGCAATCTAATTCGTTTTCGGGCTCGCTGCGACGCATCGAAAAATGAACGCGTGCGAAATCTTCGATTGACGAAAGAATCTTGTGCACTTGAAGCGGGACATCGGGTAGGAGGCTCAGCGCGGCTTCCGCTCCCGTTTCAACCGCGCCTACGCGGGCCAACCTCGTCAGGTCGGCGGCGGAGAGTTGGCTCTCACAATCGTAATAGCTTTTAAAGTGCGCCTGGATGCGATCTGTGTCACCCGCCGTAAAAAGAATGGCGTGGGAAAGCAGCTCACGAAATTCTGAGGGCAAGTAGAGCTCATCTAAATCGGTGACCGCCCTTAAAATTTCATGGAACATAACCGAGTCATGCGCAATTGACGCAATCTGCACTCCGGCTTCGAAATCCTTTCGCGGAATCTGTAGCGGGGTGCCGAAAAAATTGACTTCAACGGGGTCGGTCCGTGCGGCCTTGAACTGGGGATCGAAGATGTCCATATGATTATCGTATTGCCAACTGGAATCTTACTCAATTCGAGCCCTGCTAGATTGCCGAACGGTTGCCGTCGACCCGCGGCTGATTGCTATTTGCGTAAGGCGCGGGCGGAGTATGCCTATCCATTCACTGTCAGGGTTTAGTGTCCGGCAGCGTGTGGAAGTCTTTTATTTTGCCACATAACCTCCTGTAATCATTCTTAATCTCCTGATTGGAGAGACTAAGTATTTAGCTGTGGATTCTAACCAAAGACGACTGAAATGCCGAAATTAGGTGAAAGGAATTCGCCATTTAACACGGACGTTAACGGTGTCGATAGAATCTTCAAGCAGCAATTTTGCCAAGCTCGCGCTCTCCAAGACGATAAAGGAGCAAGCGAATACCTATGAGCGGCTCGCGTCCGGCTTTCGCATTAATCAAGCGTCGGACGACGCGGCTGGGCTTTCGGTTGCTACTAGCGCCGAAGCAAAATCACGCATTTATTCACAAGCACAGAAAAACGTGGCAGACGGTACGAGTTTTTTGTCAATTGCCGACAGCGCGGCGACGTCGCTAAAAAACATTATCGAACAGCAAAAGTCGCTTGCCGCAATGGCATCGAGTGATAGTTACACGTCAGCGCAGCGGCAGGAGATTGACGCGGAGTTCCAAGCGCTAATGACGCAGTACAATTCAATCATCAGTTCGACCGAGTTCAACGGACAACAGGTATTTAGTTCGGCAGCGCTCAATGTGCAAGCCGGCGCAGGATCGGCTGAAGCAATTCGCGTTGGAATGGGCGATGCAACAGCACAGCGTCTGCCCACTGAAATATATCTGTTAACGAGCGACAGCAGCGGAAACATATCCGACGGCTCGAGTGGAGATCCCGGAATATTTGCGGCTTCGGCCGACGGCCGATATGTAACCTTTAACTCGACCGGCACAAACCTCACTACCGGAGATACAAACGGATTCACCGACGTCTTTGTAAAAGACACGGTGACTGGTGCCATTAC
>CAYTAW010000142.1:0-8360 GCA_964435675.1 uncultured Bdellovibrionales bacterium | reverse complement strand
GCGTTGCATCGGCAGTAAAAGTATCGGCTGCGGCAGTAACGGTCAGTGCGACGCCTTGCGATAGTCGCGATACGCCTGGCAGCGTTTCGCATGCCGTATTGAGACAACTTATATATTTTTCCGCCGACATAAAGTAGGCTTCCTCAGCGAGTGCTACCGTGCGTAGATCGCCGAGTGCCCGGATATCAAAGGCGCGCCGTTGATAGGCGCGGTATTCCGGGATAGCAATCGCTGAAATGATCCCTATTACCGAGAGCGAAACCAGTAGCTCGAGTAACGTAAAGCCCTCGGTGCCGCTATTTTTTTCGCGCGTATCTTGTCTTTTGCCAGCGTCGTGGTTTTCGGTACTGTGAGCGTGAGTGGTATCGCGCGTTTTAGCGATGCCCCGATTCTCGCAGCGCGCTCTTACTTTACCCGAACTGGGTGACTTCATCCGCAGCGTGCGCAGTTTCCATCCATTCTCGCTCGAGCTAATCCCTGGAGCGCCCGGATCCCGCGCGCGCGCGTTAGATTGCTGAGTAAATGCGCGGCGTACAAACTTCGCTGCATACCGCGTCCGGTTATTTGGTGAAATATTTTTGTTCATTGTGCGATCTCCAGAAGGGTAATCGCAAGAAATGGCCGGAAGTTTCCAGCAACCTGTTTATTTTCTTTCGACCAAACCCGAAATCGTCTCGAAGGCCTCGCGCTGCGCGGTAACTACTCGATCGCGATAGTTTCGAACGCCGCTGATAAAGTCGGGCGATTTGCCTCCTAAGAGTACCCTTAATTCGTCGTATTTTTCGAGCATGCCGTAATCGTGAAAAATGCGCCGTGTTTCCGTGAGCATTCGATCGGACGACAGAATACGGTGTCCTTCGAGCGGACGAGCGTCACGGGCCCCGTCTGCGTTCCATAACCGTAAGATAAAGGAAGTTAAAAAGCGCTGCTCACAGAGCTGGGCATACGAGAGCGCAAGTTCATCGAGTTTCTTATCGGCGGCAACGGTCGGTTCTCTTGCCGCGGCTTTCTCTTCCGCCGGAGGAAAAGCGCGGTACTTGGAGAGATAGAGCATATTCCTCGTTTTATGAAACACGTCGGCGAAGGGGCCAACTTTCACTCCGTGCCATAAATGAGGAAACATCTCTTTAACGGTATGCAGCGGATCGGCGTTCGTCGTGAATGGAAGATTTGCAATATCGCGGCGGTAATCGAGCGCAATTGTAAGCAGCATCAGACGATTCAGTAACGCGTCTTCCGTGCGACGTCCAAAATCGAAGCGTGCAAGCTGCACGGTAACTGCATCTGCCAGGTTGGTTAGATCGCGAAGAGCCTCAGTGAGCTGCGGCACGCGAGCCGTTTCCACTATTGATTGCGCGCTTCCTCCCCACCAATCGGGAATACGTATATTCACATATTTATTGTCGGAGCGATCGCTAGACGAAGTATGCCTCGCGAGCCAATAGATATCCTTAATTACCTCGACGAGAACGCGCTGGGCATTTTCTTGCTGCGCTATGCGTTCCTCGGGGGGAGCATCGCGCACGCCCGGCACGCTTTTCCAACCATGTCTGCTCGCGCCGGTACGTACTAAATCGACAAGAAGCGCTTGCGCCGGAGTAATTTGATTTTTGAATTGAGCGACTTCGTCGGCAGCGGACATGGCGTTGACACAAATTTGCACGGCATTTGCCGAGCGATAGGCTGTGTTTTGAGCATTTGCCGCGTACGTTTGATCCGAAAACAACAACACCTCGAGCAATGTCGCCTGGAGCTTCGCATCGGTGCCGCGGCGTGCCTCCTCCGCGCACAGAGCGCGCAGATCTTCGACAATTGCGACTTTCTTGCTCGGCTCCGGGGAAAGGTAGGCGAGTAGCGGAATGATGCCCAAGCGATCGATGGGCCGGTGTGCGGTGGTCTTCGTGCGGAACGCGGCATACGAGTCGCCGAATTCGTTTCCGAGTTGTACATGGCACCGCTCCATTTTATTGACGAATGGGGCGAACTTTTGCAGGAGCGGATGTCCGGTTACGTCGTCATTAACTACCACTGGCCCCCTAAAGCGCTGCATGATGCCGGTGATCGGCAGAGGGGGCTGTGCGGTCCCCGCTACATATAGGGGAATTAAATTGTTGAAGAGGGGAGTTTCGATCTTTTCGATGATCCGATCGCGCCATATGACCATCTGGGCGTCGGTCAATAGTCCGGCCTTGTGCGCAGCAGGAAGCCAGCGCATGGTGAGCGCTGCAGTGTCCATAAGATCCCCGACAGTTCCGTTACGGCTATCTGTGCGCCCTTCACATACGGCTTCGCTGTGTCCTTTCATCACCTCTGCAATAGTGTCAAAGCGTCGCTCGAATACCTCGAGATAATAACTTGGGTTAGACTCCGGACTTCCGTAACTGAGGCAGGGCGGAATCTGCTCCAGGGAAATCGCTCGCACCGGATTCAAGATACAATCTGATATTACCTCGGCAACCGAGCGGTCTACTGCAGCAATTCCATGATTTTGCGACCAGAGTAAGTCGCTAAGAATCGCGCTCGATGAACCATCAAGCGAATCTTTTTCTGCCGGAAACACGGCGCGCTGCGCTTCGATTATTGTATAGAGTTCCCCATAAAAACGAATCGAAGATTCGCCTATAAAGCGTGCCGCCTCATCTGCTTCGATGCCGGCGCTGAAATGCTTCATGTTTATCTTGAAGCGATTTATTTCTACCGCTCGCGACAGCTCGGCCGGGGTAAGGTCAACCGCATGCGCGATCGACTCGCGGTACTGTGTGATCAGCGGCGGAAGTTCTGCAATTTGCGCGCGCCGCTGCTCGATATCGGGATGACTGTCAATAATTCTTTCTATGCGCGTGAGCAACTTTTGCCGGCCTTTTGCGTCAAGAAGCTGCGGTTTTTCCTGTTGAGCTTCCTGTCCCAACGCCGGCAGTGTTAACGCGGCGAGAACGCCGGCGGCGAGAAACGAGCGGCGTGAATACTCCACGCTGACCTCTCGATGAGTGAGCGATGAAACTTCGGGCATATGAATGTGTGCGTAGGATAAACTGAAATTGCGGAGTAACAAAGAGAATTATAACGATTCTCTTTTGAGAAGTTTCGAACCAATGGTACTATCCAAAGGGCGGTAGCCGCCGCGACTTTTCAAAAGGAGTGAGAAGATATCCGATGCCTGAAATATCCGGCATTCACTCGGTCGGTGCGGCCGAACCAGCGAGTTTGGAGTCGCTCAGGGTGCCGCTTGTGCGCCGGATTTTCTCCGCATCGCTTCTTTCGGCAGTGCTCGCCGCAGGCGGGGAAAGCTCAGCGCAGGATTTTATTCTTCCACCGCTTCCGGATCTGCCACCGCCGCCCGCTCTTCCGGATTATCCCGCCGTCGGCGGGCGGAAGCCCACGCTTGTTCCATATATGGTAAAAGAACCACTGCAAGGTGTGCGCCTTACTAGTGGTCGCGACGTAACCGGGACCATTGGACTGCTGACGAGTCAGCAGGTGTGCGTTCATACTCCGGATGGGGGAATTCAATCCTTTTCCATCTCTGAAACGCTGATCGTCGTCGGTGGTGCGTGCGAACGGAGCCCCTTGCCTCTACGAATGTTTCTTAACGGTGGCGGATATATCTCAGCCGACGCAATAGAATTGACCCGTGATAAAGGTGAAATTTCCATCGGCGGGAATTTGTCAGCCGCGCTTGCCCGCAAAAATATTCGGGCGATACTCTTTAACAACGACAAAAGTTGCGACGGAGAATGGGACCGGCTTATCCAACGTCCTCAAGAGGTGCGCGATTTGCTCGTGCTAAAAAAAGGTGAGGGGAGACTCGACTTTTTGAAGGGAGTTGTCTCGTCGATCACCGCCGATTCAGTTTCCTTTCATTTCGACGGCCAGGATCTTAACATTCCACGCGCCAAATTGTTTGGCGTGATCTTGCCCGCGGAGAGCGCCGAGCACCCGACGCGTGCAACAGTTCATCTGCAGTCGCCCGGTCACCGTCTTGAATGTACGGAGTGCGTACTGCGTGACGGAAAATTCGAGGCTGTCACTGTTTGCGGCGAACGAATAGTTGTTCCCGCAGAGAACTACAGTATAGATTTCCGGCCCGGCAAGACCCGGGCACTTCAGGAACTACCATCGCGAGTTCTGCGCTGGAACCCGCTCGCAAATAATGCAGTTGATGGCGGTGCCGACGCATTGCTCGATTCAGAGCAGAAACCAGTTACCTATACCGTCAGTCGTCGCGACGGACTCGCGCATAATAACGCGCAATTCAATGGAGAGCTGTCGTGTGAGTTTTTGTTGCGTCGGCAATTTACCGAGGCGCGAGCGATCATTGAATACGGAGAATTCGCTCCGGGAGCGCTAAAAATATTTGGCGACGGTAACCCCCTCTTCGAGCTGAAGCGAGAAGAAGGGGGCGCGCTTAAGCCGCGCTCCGCTGAACTCAATATTTCCCTGAAAGACATTCAGAAACTCGAAATTTTTGTCGAGCCAGGCTGTCAAGTTCAATTGTCTAATCTCTATTTTGTGATTGCACGATAAACCTACTATACTGTCGCTGGTATGACGCCGGACGATCAGGGAAAGGTTTTGGATAGCGCGGCCGCGCATGATCGCGGCGTGCTGCTTGGCGCGGCGGCTTTCCTCTGGTGGGGATGCTTTCCCCTCTATTGGAGTATGTTAAAGAGCGTTTCTGCGGTTGAAATTCTCGCGCACCGCGTTTTTTGGTCGCTCTGGTTTGCGCTCATAGTGCTGCTTATTGACCGGCGCATCGTTCATTTTTTCAAGCTCTTCAAGCATAGGCGTATCGTGCTGCGTTCCCTAGTCAGCGCGCTGCTGATTAGTGTCAATTGGGTCGTTTATATTTGGGCCGTCAACCATGGCTACGTTTTGCATGCTGGCTTGGGATATTTTTTGAATCCGTTGTTCAACGTGCTGCTCGGTGTCGTATTGCTTGGTGAGCGCCTAGCCCAACGGCAAAAGAAAGCGATTGTCCTGGCATTTATGGGGTGTATGACGATGATAGTGTATGCCGGCGAGATCCCCTGGGTTGGTTTTTTTCTCGCCGTAACGTTCGCGGTATACGCTTGGATGCGCAAAACTTCGGCAATCGAGTCGCTTGAAGGATTCGCTATGGAGACGATTCTTCTTTAGCCAGCCGCCAATGGGGTTCTTTTGCTTCACAAACCTGAACGAACAATCGCAATTCTTACTCAAAAATTAATGACGGATATGTTGCTCGTGGGCGCTGGATCGGTCACCGCCGTGCCGCTTATTCTCTTTGCGCAGTCGGCCCGGCAGATACCGCTTACCGTGCTTGGGGTTCTTCAATATATAAGCCCGACCTGCCAATTCCTGCTGGCGATATTTTATTTCCACGAGCCATTCACTTGGGCGCACTTTGTTTCCTTCGGTTTGATCTGGACGGGGCTCGGTTTTTTCACCTTCGATCTTTGGCATGCTGGCCGCAGACGGCGTGAGCGATTAATGAGAACGGTTTGAACGCTACACCGCCGGAAAGGAGATATAGCGCAGATGCCGAAAAATCGGTATCAGCGCTACGCTCGTCAGGCTTCCGTGTAATTCGTGATGCAGCATCGACGTGATGCGCTTGACGTCATCGCCCTTGGGCTGGTCGATTTCCAGCTCAAAGTCCCATGACCCGAGACATTCAACAATCATCTTAATCGCGCGCTCCCGAGCGGCGATAGCGTGCAACCGTTCGCGGATTTCCTTGTTCACGGTGCGAACAGTGAGTAGCGTGCGGAATTGCAGCGCTTCCAAACCGCTCAGATCGAACCGATATCCAAATCCGAGAACGATATTTCGCTCGCGCAACGCGTGCACTCTGCGCAAAAATGTCGAGAGCGGAATGCGCACCTGCCGCGCTAAATCACGAAATGACTCGAAAGTCATAGTGCTCAAAATTGAAAGAATTTCCCTATCGGTTTGATCTATTTTTTGCGCGGCAAGCGCGCCGCCCGAGATAAAGCGCGGCTCAGCGCCACGAGTTAGTCCGAGAAACCAGCGCGGGTATCGTATGCGCAGCGAACGTGAACAGATTTGGCGGCGCAGGATGCAATCCGAAAATTTTTCTAGCATCACTTCAATTATGCGCTGCGCCGCATGCGGGCTCTCGGCGACGATATTGCACATCAGATCGAATTCGCCGCCGACTTCCGCGATCCACGAGACATGGGCGTTTTTCTGGAGGGTTTGAATCAAGCGCGTCTTTATCGACGGATCGCGAGGAGCGAGCGTCAAATTAAGGCCGAATTCAATAAGCCCGATTTGCGCCAGATCGATTACCGCGGTCATTCCGGCAATTACACCGCGTCGCTTCAAGCGCTCGACGGTGCGATACACGATCGGTGCTGTGGTGCGCGCGAGCCGCGCGACTTCGGCGGCGCTGCGGTCTGCGTTGAGTTCGAGGGCGGCCACGATACGCGCTTCAACGGGGCTTAAAATCATAAAATGATCTGTTTTAATGGTTTAGAATGGATCAAAAATACATAAAATTGCCATAATATCGGAAAAAACGCCATTGTCGTTCGAGTCCTATTTTATGGAGGAACGATGCATTACGACCAACACAAACACCCGGATACCCAGGGATACCGCGGCTTGTGCTTACAGGTGCCGCCGGAGCTATCCCCCGAAACGAAAGAAGCGGTTGATATCGCGATTATGGGAGGTGACCTGCTAATGGAGAGCAGCCCGTTTCTGCATGAGGTTGAAGAGAAAGCAGTCGGTGATTTTGTTACGCAGATAGACCGAGATATAGATCAGCGTATCTCGAAGTTGCTGCGCTTCAAATTCCCGACCGATGATATCATCAGCGAGGAATCTGCACGCGCTGTTCCGGTAAGCGCCCCACTCGCCCGCACCTGGATTGTCGATCCGCTTGACGGTACGAGCGCATTCATATGTGGCTCCCCGAAAAACGTCTCGATCATGATTGCGCTCGTCGAGGGGGGAGAGGCAAGGCTGAGCGTCATCTATGCTCCTTTTAGGCAGCAGCTCTTTATCGCGGAGAAATCCGTCGGGGCGTTTCGCGAGGGCATTCGCGTTGTTCCTGCGGGTGGCCCGGCGCTAAAGGAAGCGCATGTTGGACTTAACCAGTATGCTGACGCACGTCGCGAAACCCCCGAATTCGCTGCGTTGCAGCGCGCACTCCGTTCCCGCGATGGCGCGAGATTGGTTACGGTGCCGCCGCCGGCATCGCTGCTTGGCTGTCTCGCTGCGAGCGCTCGGGGCATTGAATATGGCGCTGTCGTGCACGACCACCAATGGCGCGCGCCAAAGCAGTGTCTTTGGGATGTCGTTCCCGTGCAACTCTTTGTCGAGGAAGCCGGGGGGTACTTCGGAGATCTGAAAGGTAAGCGCTACGATGTCTGGGACGCGAAGCGCGGGCCGATTCTAATTAGCGCTTCGGCAAAAACCGCAGCGGAAGTCGTCGCCCTGTTCAACGACGTGTATCCGCCTGGCCTGATGCGCGGAAATCAGGATGCCTATGTGTGATTTTTTAGCCAGCGCTGAATGGTCCGCATAGTCGCGCCGCTCACGTGATGCTCGATTCCTTCGGCGTCTATCTCGGCGACACGCGCCGGCACACCCAGGTGCTTCAAAAATGATACGAGCGTTTGGTGACGCGCGCGCGCTTTGAGTGCGAGTCGTTTTCCTTTGGGCGTAAGCAGCAGAGGCGAGCGATTTGATTGCACGACGTATCCCGCTTTTGCTAGTCGCCGCGTTGTTCGCAGCGCGGTCACATGCGAGATGCCGAGGTGCCGGGCTAGCTCCGTCACGCGAGCGCTGCCGTGCTGTTCGGTAAGCTCCCAAATGAGCTCCGTGTAGTCTTCCGCC
Organism: uncultured Bdellovibrionales bacterium; assembly: GCA_964435675.1. Taxonomy (GTDB): domain Bacteria; phylum Bdellovibrionota_C; class UBA2361; order UBA2361; family CAYTAW01; genus CAYTAW01. The sequence continues at coordinate 515 of CAYTAW010000142.1, read as the reverse complement.
GCCTCGGTGGCGTGTTGTTTGCGTGCCTTTTTGAATGAATTTGACCGTTCCTGTTTAACCTTGCTCATGGGCTCGCCCCGCTATACAATGTAGCATAGGCTACATTTCTGGTAGCGTGTGCGCAATCGGGCGCCTGCGATATAGAAAAATACGATGACACCTTTTCTTTCTTCTTGTTATATCCCTTTTTCTTTTCTCGGTATCTTTCGACTCATCACGATTATTACCGCACTTCTTTTTGCCGCTTTCCATCCGAATCGCGCGGCAGCACTCGACAAGCCACTCGTTGTGACGACGACCGGAATTATCGCCGATGTGGTGAAGAACGTTGCCGAAGATGCGGTGGAGATTCGCGCGCTCATGGGACCGGGCGTCGATCCGCATCTGTATAAAGCGACATATGGCGATCTGACCCTGCTCTCGAACGCGCAGCTTGTGTTTTTTAACGGGCTGCATCTCGAAGGAAAAATGCAGGAGGTGCTGGAAGGGCTTAAACGTCGAAAACCGGTAATTGC
>CAYTAW010000141.1:0-8376 GCA_964435675.1 uncultured Bdellovibrionales bacterium | reverse complement strand
GAAGACCGTACCCTGGCGCACGGGGGATTTCATGGTGCGCACCATTGAAAACGGCGATATTTCGGGTCCGGAACAGGCTTCGGCGTTTCTGTATCATGCGCGCGTTCTGCAGCGTGAATCCGGAAAAAAGCTGGTTGGGCGAGCGCAGATTCCGGTTGACGCCGAAGAAAGAATCGAGTCATTTTTGAAAAATTCCGGACACAGCGCACCGGAAGGCATACCACTTAATCAGTACCGAGAACTCCTCGAGCGCTTGCTGACTAAGTTCGAGGCAATCTGCGCGCGGCGCCATTTCCATGCGCCCAATTCCGAGGTTTCGCAACTCTGCTACCAGCAGCTCGAGCGCGAGTTCGCGGATAATTTAAAAACGCTGCGCGTCGCACCGCAGCACTTAGTCATCTCAACGCTTCACGCTGTTTTCCCCCTCCATCAAGCCCTGCGCAGCGAGCCCCTGAGCGGTTTCATTGAGTCGTTCCCGGGGCTATTGAACCGGGCTCTGATTAGCTATCCGGCCGACCCAGTCGGATATCTGCTCGGCGGGTATAGCCGCTATCAGGAAATTGGGGAGTGGAACGGAGAAAACGGACAAAAAATCTCGCAGGAGGCGCGCTTTCGCCTGGCATTCGCCAGCCACGGCGGAACAACCCGCGAACGCATTAAGTCCTACTTGCAAACAATACAGTCCATATCCGACGAAGCCGAGTTCAAAGAGTATTTCGCAAAAGCTAAATGGGTCGTCCGGCACGCGATCATATCGTACGGCGACAATGCGCGACCGTATTTGCGCGCAATAAAGGAGAGCGTCGAGAACATGCTCAAGGACCCCGAGCTATCAGAGGCGCACCACCAACGCGGCAGCTTATTTGCGGCAGCGGTTAAAAATCCAGAGCTCGCGGGGACTTTCATGCGCTCCGTACTGACCCAGGAAAAACGGATACTGCTGTTATCACAGCAGGCCGGTATCTCAATTGGCGCTAAGGAGCTTCGCGATCTCTGCCTGCGCACGCCACGCGAGGCTGAACGGAGAGCCCAATTTCTCGAGACCCTTATAGCCGGGAAAAAGTCGCAGGCGGTAGCTTCCTAAACTGCTCGAGGTTGATTGTGGTCATACCGGAATTCACTGAGGTATAATAGAGCGTCCCATAGCTGTTGAATGATTCATCGACTAAACATCGACGTGAAGAATAGGCAATCGAAGGTATTCACTTATTCTGTTTGCTGAAGCGTAGATAGCAACGGTGCCCGAAAGGCTTGAAAACCTTTCGGGCATTACTATTTCCCGCTATGCTGGTGCGGACTGCATTATAACTACGATGAGCCCGCCGCTATCAGCCCCATACCCGCAGAGAACTAAGTTCGTTGCGACGCTGCTACTGATCGTGGTCTTGGCGCTCTTTCTGGTTTCCACCATATTCGAGCCGCGCTATCCCTGGCTCTCCTGGCTTAAAAGCTTCAGCGAAGCGGCGAGTGTCGGCGCTATCGCCGATTGGTTTGCGGTAACCGCACTTTTCCGTCATCCGCTCGGTATTCCTATCCCGCATACGGCGATTATAGCAAATCAGCGCGATCGGCTGGCGAGGGGGCTGGGAGAATTTATCGACAATAACTTCCTCTCGGGCGACGTGCTCAAGCAGAAGATTGTTTCCGGAAATATGTCACTCGCTATCGCGCAGTGGACCTCGCAGGATAAACACTCTAAAAACATCGCGGCGATAGGAAAACAGATAATAGAGCGCTCACTCTGGCTTTTCGAAGATACGTCAGTCGCAAACCTTATTAAAACCGATTTCGGAGCGGCATTGGGCGAAGCTCAACTTTCCCCTTTTTGTGGTCGTATGCTGAGACTGACCGTTGAGTCCGATACGGAGCAAGAAATATCCGCGGCAGTGATTGCGCTGATTGATCGTTTTCTTAACAGCAATGCGGATACGATCGAAGATTTCGTTTCGGACAAGCTCCCCTGGTACGTACCCGGCTTTCTACACCGGCCGACTTTTCGGCAAATTTTGACAAAAATTCGCGATGAAATGTCGGAAATCGAGAAAGATCCTCGACACCCGGCGCGCGGAAAATTCCGGGCACAGCTATTACGACTCGCCGAGCAACTCGAAGAAAACGAACTCTTGATCCAAAAGGGTGAGAAGGTCAAGCGGCTCATTCTCGAAAGCGCCTTTTTCGAGCAGTACGTTGTGAGCTTTACCCAAAAGATCGGCGCTTCGCTACGGCAACAATTTATGAATGCCGAATCGCCGCTCTGGAAAACAATCGATAGCGCCGCGCAAAGGCTGCTCGCCCAAATCAAAGAGGATCGAGCGCTTCAAAGCGCTCTCAACGAGTGGCTTTTTGATATCGTCACCGGGCTCGTATCACACTCATCTCTGAATTTTTCCGCGCTCGTTCAAGATGTAGTCGGATCATGGGACACAAAAACACTCGTTGCGCGCATCGAGGCGCAGGTAAGCAGCGATCTGCAGTACATACGCATTAATGGAACCGTGATCGGCGGCTTGGTAGGACTGCTGCTGCATGTAATCAGCCGCGTTTCGGTTTAGTGCGTAGACACCTCACCGTGGTCGACCACGCTCTTGGTGCGCTTGAGGCTGGTTGATATGCCGCGATGAGTTTTCTTGATAATCAAATCTGCGCAAGAAGAATAACTCTCGGCGCGTTGACAATCCGTCTTCAATCTATTCTGAATAAGATTCACCACCTTATTTATATCACGGGTAATTTTGTGCATCTCTTTCGTTGGTCCGGCACGCACCGAGCTCGCCCTCGACTTCATTAGCCGCGTTGCCGCCTTATATACTTTTCGTTTGAACTTCCAGAGGATCATCACCGCTATTAAATTGCTCGGCGCAACTCCGTTTGCTATGCTGGCGACCAATTTTTACGGTAGCAGCCGATGATAGAAATCTCAAATAAGCACCGCGGCAGCGGCAATGATATCAAGCCGGGCGAATACGCTTCGCTCTTGAATTCCAGTCCGGAGGCCCGCCAGGAGCTAATGTCGGCGATCGCAAAGTCGACGCGGAATATGTACGACGAGTATCGCGATGAGTTTATCCGGTCGCTCAGCCCATTCAATCAAGCGGTGTATCAGCAAGCAATAAAGATTCCCTATGCGGAGAGGGATTGGTACCGCGATGCACATGATATCGTGGTCACCTGGTCAACTTCGGTAATTGTACGCGACGAAAACGCACGGCCGGAACACACGCCCCTTCCTGAATGGCTTATTACCGCGGCGCTTTTGCACGATCGCGGCTACGGCATTCTCGCTTCCCAAAGCAGCCTGCCAGGAAGTGATTACGTCAGACGCGAGGGAGCGCATTGGGAGAATGTTGATACGCGCGTGCTGCACTCCCTGCTTTCTCGCAAATTTTCAGAGGGCCTCTTGTTCGAGGGGAACTGGGAAGATCTTTTTCCCGGAGTGCAGCTTCCCCTCGTCGAGCGAGTTATTGGATTTTTACCGCCTCACGATAGGGATTTATTTCTCACGGTCGTTGAAAAGCACGATCACCCGCTTATTCAAAAACTCGAGCAACTCCCCCAAGTCGGCAGGCACCATTTCGACGCGGACAGCCTCTATTCAGTCAGTCTTTCTAGCTTTGTCAAAGACTACCTCTCGTACCTATCGGATCCTGCCAAACTCGACAAATGGATCGCGCAGGGACTGTGCCTTCCAGGCCAGGCATTGCCGGATACACTGCTCGGTATTCGATTGGCGCGCTATTATCCCTCTGTCGATTCTCTGCCCGAAAATTGGGATACCAATGCGTATCCACTTCGTCCCGAAGCCGCAGCTTCGAGCGAAGGGGGACGATGCATGGAACCCTCCTCCGCCACCGCGAGTGACTTGACCGCTGAATCGTTTATACTTTTGGCTCAGTGCTGCAGGGCACTGAGCTATGCGAGCTCGATATACGATTTTATTCCGTGGTTCAACCACCACCTTGCCGAGCAGTTCGCGCGGCTTGAAGTTCGGGTAAACGGCGAACGCCCGATTTAAACATGCTTTTTTCATAGCAATACACTATAGTCCGCAAAGAAACTCGAGACTCGCGTGTTTCCAACTCCGAATTTTGAAACTCCCCAATCGCTTGCGCACCTAAGCGGAAGCGACCGCATGCGTCCGCGCCGCCTGGCGATTGACGTCGACGACACATTGTCGATTACCGTGCGCCGCTGGACTAAGATTATGATTACGTCCTTCCCTCTCCCCGGCCATACGATTGATGGGTTAATTTCGCAATTTGGCCGCGCCAGCAGTGTGCCATATTGGCAACACCCTGAAGCGCAGCGCTTGATTTCAGAGCTTCGCGTTTCGGAACCGGTACATTTGGAATACGAAGCCGTCGAGGGAGCGGTTGACGGTGTTCACGCAATTACCCAATTACTCGATATTGAATACCTAACCATGCGGCCGAGAGCCGTACATGGAGCGACCGAACGTTGGCTCGAACGATTGGCGTTTCCAAGCGCCGAAGTGATCGCGTGCCCGAACGAGATCCCGTATGAACTCCGCCCTGCATGGAAAGCCGGTTACCTTGCCGAAAACCAAGCGAGTATCGCCGGCATTGTCGAGGATGACGATCGAGTCATATATGAACTTCCTGCCGACTACCGCGGCACTATCTTTTTATTCGGCCACCACGCCGCCCCGAATACCAGTCTTAACGTAGTACCCTGCCCGACCTGGAACGCGGTACAGCGCGAAGTTAAGCGCAATATCGAGCGGATTCGCGTGATACAATTAGAGGTCTGAACAAAATAATTCTACACAGCAGCGGCCAGCCGTTTACCGAGCAGTTCATTATCGTGCCGCACTCGGGGAAGAAGGCGCTGCGAATGGGGCTCATTGAAACGCTGCGTACTGCGTTCGAAAATCGGCAGCAGCACATTCGTGGTTTCGTCAAATTGTTCTTGTTGCTTCTTGATCGAGCGAGCTTCGACGCTACGCAGATTATGAAGGCGGTCGGCCATTTTAATTAGAATCGCGCCAAGCGCTGCGAAATCAAGCGCCTCGAAATAGTGGGCCGTATAGTACGTATCGAGATCGACATCGCCCGTTTTATGGACTTTCGTGACGGCCAAAACATAGTCAGCGACACGCTCGTTGAAGAACCGGGTGATACGTTCGCGCGCTACTTCGCGCACGCCCAAAACGCCATACAACTGGTAACTGCCGAAAATATTCGTGTCTTCTACTGTGTCGTGAAGTAATGCAGCCGCGATAACATCCGGGTCACGAACGAGCGCTTCCTGAATAAGGATCAGCGCAACTTCGCGGCAGTGTTCAAAGTAGCGCCCTCCCCCCGAGCGCCGCGCATCAGAATGCGCCCGTTTCGATAAATCGTAAGCCGCATCAATCATCGCTATTGCCGGCTCGTCAAAATCAGCCTCTTTCAGGATTCGAATAAATTCCGCGTGTGAATGCGTCGGACACGGCACGAGCGAGCAGGAACTAATGTCCTGCGGTTTTGGCGACTCTGCAGGATGAAGAGACATGAGCAGCTCCTTGCGTGCACGCTACTGAGGCCAGATGGTGGAGGAACAGCCATATGCTATCACGTCGGCCTAGCCGCCCGGGGATTTTTATGGATTGCGCGCCGAGTTCCGTACGCATGCTGTGGTAACCTGCTGAATCAATTAGTCGCGCGCAACGAAAGTCAGGCATTTGTCCTCATCAGAAGCACGCCAAATGACCTGACATAATTTTCACATTTCTCCATATCACCTGTATTCGCACGGCCGGTGCGTGAACTTCCGATTGTCGGTATCGAGAGAGGCATATGGAGTATCACTTAAAACTCGATGACAAACATTCGCTCACGGTCTCTGCGCAGGGATCGCCCGATCAGTCGTTTCGCATCACCGATACTCAAATCGATCTCAGCAGAACCAATCTATTCGCCGATCCGACACGTAACGCCGATGGCACGTCTCTACATCCGCTGTTACCGCTTGCAGATGAAGTCCGCTCAGCATTTGCACTGCTCGACCAAGCGCCCGATCACTCGCTTTTGGTGAAAGCGCTTAGGGAATTTCGCGACAACCGACTGCCGCTGCTGCTAACCGAAATTGAAAATCCGCAGCCACGTACGCCGGTCGACACGGCACAGCTGCGTGACCCCAAAAATGCGACTAAAGCCGAAACAACCCTAAAAGCAATTGTCGCGCGCATAGAAAAAGAGCTCCCGCATTATTTTGCGTCCGAGAAGGATATAGGTACATTCGACTGGCTCGAGTCGGGGGCAAGAGATACCAAACTTCCCGTCGCGATCGCGGACCGCAAGCCCTTCTCTCCGGACGACGTCAAAAAAAGTGATACGCTTTTGGTTGAGCGATCAGGGCGATTCGTCGAATTCGATGCGAGAACAGGAACAGCGCATGTGCTCAGCGGCGGCCCGCCGTCGGCAGCCACCGTCATCAATGCTCTCTGCAACAGCGGAACGCTCGGTAACGAGCTGTATGACTTAAATCGCGGCGCACTGCTAAAAACGGTTTGTAAGCCACTTATTGAACATGCGGAAGCAACTGAAGTCGTGATTAAAACCATCGACGACATCGCCAACAAACCTGTGCGTCACAAGCTCACTACAGTACTTGGGGCTATTACTCCCGCGCTTATTGTTTCCACCTTCCTCGGCCCATCGTTGATGATTCACGCTATTAACAACACGGTCACACCCTGGGACCTGGTAAACACCTTCTTGCTTACCGCAAACATCTATTTCGGCCTAAAAGCAGCCGCCGTGTCATTGCGGGTGCGTGAATCGCAAATAACTATGAAGCAGGAACACGAGAAGATGATGGAAGTGTTCGGTGAAATACCGATGCCACCGCCGCGGGTGGAGCTGACAAATATTTTCGCGACAGCGCTGATTGATCACACAGTCCATAGGTCGGCAGGGAATAGTCGCATTCTGCTTGCTCCCAAGGGTGCCGCAGATTGGCTCACCGATCTGCCTGAAGTGGCTGCGCCCGATATGTCTATAATTCCTACCAAAAAGATCAATCTTATGGGTATGAGAATGCGAGTGCCTGCCGAAACTGACGAACCCTCACGCGTTGAAGTAGAGACGAGAGACGACTATTCGGGCCATGAACTCGCGCTCGATGAGCTGCAGCAGATAAGCTTTCGGCGGCTGGTCACCATTGACCATATCGAGCGCGCTTCCGAAACATGGAATTTATTTCACGCCGTGGCTCTGCTCAGAGAGTTCAGCGAACGCCAGAACCTCACAGTTCCAGGCGCAAAATGGTTCGATATCAAATCCGAGCTCAACTCAGCGCTTGGTGCTACGACCGACCAATCAGACACCTACCCGCGCGCATCAGAGTGTTTTTCCGGACTGACCGAAAAATTCCAACTAAATCGCAGCAGCTGGGAGCAGACATCGAGAGCGTTGGCGGCTGCGAGCGTGCTTGAGCGCGTTCATGAAACGCGTCGCGCGCAGGAGATTGCGCAAGAAATATTCAAGGCACATTTTCCAGCGCACTAAATAATTATCGCATTTTCCTTTACGAGTAGTGACGAGAGGGCGAAGAGGTCACCGCGGCTGAGCGCGTCGGAGAAAACTTCATTCGCGCGGCGTATTGCCGCCGCGATCAATTTGATGTCCTTGATATTCTCTGTTCCTGGAGCGATGCGAAGATGCGGAATTTCCGGCTCAATTCTCATTCCTTTTAAGGCTTTGCCTAGGTGTTTGTAGACCGCAATTCGAGTATTGTTGAATCCGAAGCTACTGCCGACGTTGAGTTCGACTCCACTTTCGCGCGCAAAATGAACGATGAGCTTCTCAAAACCCAGCGCCAGAGTAAAAAGCTGGAACTCATACGCTTTGAGACCACCCAAGCCAACGCCATCAAAATCCGATTTCAGTTGCAGCGAAAAAACACCTCCCGCATAGGGCCGCTCTTCCAGATACTTCGCATGCTGCGGATGCGTCGGGGCGTTGGGATGATGCACCCGCTGCACATACCCGTCAGAGGACACCGATTCAGCCAGTTCGGCCGCAAGGAGATTGGTATTTCGATTATGGCGCTGAAATTTACTAACTAAATGCTCATAGGAGTGCGTGAGATTCATCCGATGCAGCGTAAGCTCCGAAGCGCCATACCCAGATACGCGCACGGCCCGCTTGAAGTCACCGCCCATCCCTTCTCCAATACAGGTTACCAATCCCGCAGAACCGAAATCGAGTCCATCCTGCGCAAATTTTACCAATGATTCAAATGAAAAAATGCGGACAAAGTGCGGCAGATAATTGAAGGGAAAGCGCTTCCATGATGCCGCAGGCCCGAGCATCGTGTTATCGATCACAATGTTCATGTACTCTTTTACGTAGAATGTACCGCGGTGATACAGGC
>CAYTAW010000140.1:7113-8395 GCA_964435675.1 uncultured Bdellovibrionales bacterium | reverse complement strand
TTACGGCTCTGCATCGATGTAGCCGTCATAATTAGATCTCCTAGCCCTGAGAGCCCGGAGAGGGTATAGCGATCGGCCCCAAGCGCCTCTGAAAAACGCATCATTTCAGCCAGTCCGCGCGTAATCAGGCCGGCGCGCGCCGATTCTCCGAGCCTCAAACCATCGCAAATTCCCGCCGCTAGGGCGATCACATTCTTGAGAGCGCCGCCAAGCTCGACACCTATCGGATCAGAGGACGTATAGACACGCATTGAAGCGCCTGAAAACAATTCGGCAATCATCTTTGCCGCGGCGACATCGCGCGAGCCAACCACCAATCCGCACATCCGCCCGTGCATCACATCGGCGGCGAAACTTGGCCCGCTGATCACGGCATAGGTTATACCGGCGCCAAGTTGACGCTCAACGAACTGCAGCGGCGTTAGCGCACTCGAGCGCTCAAACCCCTTTACCGCGCTGACAAATATCGATCCCGCCGCTAGCTTAAGCGCCGGAACAACCTCAGGAAGAGATGAAGAAGGAAGAGCGTAAATAACCAGCGGGAGCGCTGATGCCTCGACAATGTCATTGGTCAGGCGAATCTTTGCATCGAAGAGTGTATCCGGGAACACGACCGGATGCTTTCCTGTACTCCTAACATGCTCAAGCACGGCGCGATCGCGCGTCCAGGCGACAACTTCGTGCCCCGCTCGCGCGAGATATTGCGCGAGCGCCGCGCCCCAATTACCGAGCCCGATCACGCCGATTGATTTCTTTTCGCTCATCGGGTTATTGAACGGGCTCAGTATCCGCCTCACCCGTAGAAGACATTTCCTCTTGCTCTTCTAAGCGGCCGACACCGACAACCTTTTCGCCTTCGTCAAGATTGATCAAACGAACGCCTTTAGTATTGCGACCGATTACTGAGACCTCTCCGACCTGGATGCGGATAATTTTCCCAGCCGACGTAATCAACATCATTCCGTGCGCCTGGTGGGTCATCTGCACCGAAACGACCGATCCATTGCGATCGTCGGCCTGAATATCGATCAATCCTTTTCCGCCGCGCGTCTGCGCCCGGTACTCAGTCACCGCGGTGCGCTTTCCGTAGCCGTTCTCACATACGGTCATCAGCGTAAGCTGCGAAACTTCACTCTCAGCGAGCGAAGCCGGAACGATAGTCATGCTGACCACCGCATCGCCATCGTCAAGCTTTATGCCACGCACTCCGGTCGCGTTACGGCCCATAGAGCGCACATCATCTTCGACAAAACGGATAGACATACCGTTCTTCGTGGCCAAG